>CAYXQH010000031.1:0-19711 GCA_964467425.1 uncultured Saprospiraceae bacterium | reverse complement strand
GTTTTTAGTCATTTTATTTATTATTCCTTTTCTTGCTTATTTTTTATACAAGTCATTTACTACATCTCCAACCTATCCAGCTCAACTAACATTCATGCTGAATCAAGATGAAGGAGGAGGAATGGGAGGAGCGATGAGCATCCTAAATCAGTTTGGTTTTGGCGGCGGCGGCGGCGGCAGTAAATATAATCTTGAAAAAATCTTAGAGCTTTCCAAAACTCGAAAAATAATTCAACTAGCCCTTTTTAAGGAGATCAGCATTAAAGAGAAAAAAGATTACCTGGCTAATCACATCATTGACATTTATGAGTTACATGAAAAATGGGAAGAAAGTCAAATTGGTCTAAAAGACTTCAAATATACACATGATAGTATTCCAATTTTCAACTTAGCAGAAAATGCTGCACTCAAAAGGTTACATTCTACCATAAAAGGTGGAAAAAATGTACCTGGAATCTATAACACTAGTATTGATGAAGAAACGGGAATTTTGACCATATCCACAAATTCTAAAGACGAAGAATTATCCATAGCTCTTTTAGAAATAATTTATCAAGAGCTAAGTACTTATTATATAGATAAAACGATAGAAAAACAGAAATTCACTTATGATGTCGTAGAAGCTAAGGTGGACTCTCTAGGCAAAGCATTACAAAGTGCAGAGTATCGATTAGCTAGTTTTAAAGACTCTAACCGTGGACTTTATACCAAGACTGCTGGTTTAGAAGAAGGAAGATTAAGTAGAAATATTCAAATACTTAACGTGATGTACGGTGAGGCTATACGAAATTTAGAAATAGCTGACTTTTCTCTAAAAAATAAAACACCTTTCATTCAAGAAATAGATAGACCCATTCCTCCAATTCCTCCTGTAGTAGCATCTAAAATAAAAGCAATAATTCTGGGAGGATTTCTAGGTGGGATTCTGGCAGTTGGATTTATTGTTTTACGTAAAATATATAGAGATACAATGAATAACGACGACCAATAGAGCAGGTTTACTGTGAAAATTATTTTGACAATACTTTATTATTTTGAAACTCCTCATTGTGTAAAGCGTTTTAAAGTGGATAAAATAATAAAATTTATGAAGTCTAAAGTAAATATTTTAGTCACAGGAGGTGCTGGTTTTATAGGGTCAAACATCGTAAAATCGCTTTTAAAGCACGAAGAGGTCAAAAAAGTTCGAGTACTCGATAATCTTTCTACTGGAAATCGATCGAATATAACTCCCTTTTTTCAAGATGATAAATTTGAGTTTACGTGGGGAGATATTCGTGAATACAATACCTGTCTGGAAGTTTTGGAAGGTATTGATTTGATTTGCCACCAAGCTGCACTTGGATCTGTACCTCGATCCATTAAAAACCCATTAACTACCAATAGTGTAAATGTAGGAGGCACACTTAATATTTTTAATGCTGCCAAAGATTTAGGTATTCGAAGAATCGTATATGCCGCGTCTTCTTCAACTTACGGAGATAGTAGTAAACTACCAAAACGAGAAGATGTCATTGGAAGTCCTATGTCTCCTTATTCGGTTACGAAACTCGTAAATGAACTTTATGCTAATGTTTATGCTCAATTATATGGGATAGAATTCATTGGTCTTCGTTATTTTAATGTTTTTGGCCCTGGTCAAGACCCTGATGGGGCTTATGCAGCTGTTATTCCGCTTTTTATCAAAGCAATATTAGACAATAAACCTCCTAGAATTAATGGCGATGGATTACAAAGCAGAGATTTCACCTACGTTGATAATGCTGTTCAAGCTAATCTAAAGGCTCTTTTTACAACAAATAATAATGCTCTAAATCAAGTTTATAATATTGCCGTAGGAGAAAACATCACAATTATTGATCTTTTCAATGAATTAAAAGATGTCCTAAATTCTACTATAGAACCGACCTTTGGCCCTTCTCGAGCTGGTGACGTTCGTCATAGCCTTGCCGATATTTCAAAAGCTAAAAATTATTTAGACTACAATCCAACAATGGATGTTAGAAGCGGTTTAAAAGAAGCTGTCCACTATTATTCTAAGTACTTCCAGGAAATTTCTTACCAAGTTTCTTAAAAAAAGTAAGTTAAATTTGATTTGATGATTAATATTGAGTAATTTTGCTACTCAATATTAATCAATGATCGAAACGCTGATCTCATCGAAGACGAGGATAAAACTACTCTTAAAGTTTTTCCTGAACAGTAAAACAACTGCTTACCTGCGTAGCTTGGAAGGAGAGTTTGGGGAATCGACAAATGCCATTCGACTTGAATTAAACAAGTTAGAAAATGCAGGGATGTTGAGTTCTTCCTTAAAAGGAAACAAAAAGATTTTCCAGGCAAATACCAAACATCCTCTTTTCAAAGAAATTCACAATATTTTATTAAAGCAAATTGGCTTAGACAAGATAATTGAGACCGTAATCAATAGATTAGGCCATGTAGACCGGGTTTATTTGATAGGAGACTTTGCAAAAGGTCTTGATTCTCAGATAATTGACCTTGTTTTCATAGGAGATATTGACAAGACATATTTATTAAATTTAGTAGAAAAAGCGGAAAATTTAATTCAAAGAAAAGTAAGATACTTGTTATATAACCAGGCAGAGATTAGTGAAAAAGAGTTAAATGAAATGAACCCTGAACGATTATTACTTTGGTCAAAATAATTAAAAAACTTTGATGTATTATAAATTAGGTGCAAGGATTGAAGGCCGATTTATTATTCGGCTTTCAATTCCTTTTAAAATGAGTAACTATTTTACCCGTTTTATGTTGGATTTATTTTAAATATACGTGACAATTTGACTTATATATAGTCTAATTTAGAGTAAAATATATCAGTTAATTCATTCTTTAAGGCAAACATATTTTCCTTTTGAAAAAGTACTTAGTGGATTAAAATGAGTAGACAGATTTCAAAAACTTTTGAGCACCATGAAAACCACCTTGATCAAACCAAGCCGAAATGGTTTGCGGTTTACACGCATTATAAAAGAGAAAAAGTGGCTGCTAAATACCTTTCTGACCATTCTATAGAATGCTATCTCCCAATACAAAACGTCACTCGAAAATATGTTCGCAAAATAAAGCACTTAGAATTACCTTTAATAAATAATTACCTTTTTGTAAAAATCACAAAAGAACATTATTCTAATGTCTTAAAGTGTCCCTATATTCTTAATTTTGTCAAATTTTCTAACAACCTTATTTCAATTCCTGAGGCTGAAATTGCTTTGATGCAACGGATCTTAGGTGAATCAAATGGATTCTTCTTAGATCAGAATTTTAGTAAGGGAGATACGGTAGAAGTGATCGGTGGCAACTTGACTGGTTTAACAGGTATACTTATCGACAAAGAAAATGGACAGTTCCTTTGTGTACAATTAAAAAATATTGGCTTCTCATTAAATGTAAGCATAGCTTCACATCTTCTGAGAACAGTTAAACAAAATCCATCTTTATCATTGTAAATCAATTATATCATTTTAAAAAAGAAACTTGGTTTACTGAATAGTGAGTTTTTAGTTCATTTTTGCTTTTACTAAAAATGGACAAATTATAATTAATTTGAATTCGAACTTTAATAACCTATTTCCTGATGTATAAGTCCTTGCGACTTATCGACGGCGAAGCCGTATGTATAACAAGTATAGCATTCAACAATAAATTATTATGAGTATCTATAAAGATCTTTTGGAAAAGAAAAAAGCCATATCTGTAACAGGATTGGGCTATGTTGGATTACCTCTAGCCTTAGAATTTGCAAAACACTTTAGGGTTATTGGTTTTGATATCAATGCAGACAGAGTGGAAATGATGCGAGAAGGTATTGATCCAAGTAAAGAACTCGAAGCTAATGCTTTTGAGGGTTGTGATATTAAATTTACTTCCGATCCAGCCGATTTGGCTGCTGCTCATTTTCATATAGTCGGCGTACCAACGGATATTGACGAACATAAAGTACCAAACTTAACGCCCTTAAAAAAAGCTTCCGAGACCATTGGTAGAATAATTAAAAAAGGGGATTATGTAGTTTATGAAAGCACTGTTTACCCCGGTTGCACAGAAGAGGATTGCGTCCCTTTAATTGAAAAGTTTTCAAAAGTTCAAAATGGCGCTACAGTATTAGAAAATGGAGATGTTGAAAATTCAGCTGGAAAAGGTCTACAAGCCATTACAGATTTCAAATTTGGTTATAGTCCGGAACGGATTGTACCGGGAGATAAAATAAGAACCTTAACGACTATCCTAAAAATTGTGAGCGGATGTGATCAGGAATCACTAGAAGAAATCAGTAAAGTTTATGATCATATCATAAAAGCAGGCACACACAAAGCCTCTTCCGTCAAAGTTGCAGAAGCAGCAAAGGTTATTGAAAACACACAAAGAGATATCAATATTTCTTTAATGAATGAGCTTTCAATTATTTTTGATAAAATGGGAATTGATACAGGAGAAGTAATAGAGGCCGCAGGTACTAAATGGAATTTTCATAAATACCGTCCAGGCTTGGTCGGAGGGCATTGTATTAGTGTTGACCCTTTTTATTTAATGCATAAAGCTAAAAAACTCGGACACGATCCTCAAGTAATCGCTGCAGGAAGAAGAGTGAATGATCATATTCCAAATTTCATAGCTAAACGTTTAGTTCAGGCATTAATAGAAGAAGGTAAAAACCCTGGGGAATGCAAAATCTTAGTAAAAGGGATTACCTTCAAAGAAGATGTTGCAGATATTAGAAACAGTAAAGTTATTGACCTTGTTAAAGAATTAATGGATTATTCTTTAAATGTTCATGTTGTTGATCCTTGGGCAAGTCCTAATGAAGTTGCTCATGAATACGGGGTTACCATTATTGATCAACCTGTTGGAAAATACGACGCAATTGTCGTTGCTGTTGGTCATAAAGAATATCAAAATCTTTCAAAAGAAGATCTTGAAAAGTTATCTAAAGACAAACTGGTCCTTTTTGATATCAAAGGGATTTATGATGCAACTAAGATGAGTGATGTTCAATATTGGAGGCTCTAGTTTTTTTAAATGAATAAAAATTACTTTGCTCATGAAACCGCCGTTGTTGACGATGGTTGTACAATAGGAGAGGATACTAAAATTTGGCATTTTAGTCATCTTATGCCTAATTGTGTTTTAGGCAAGAAATGCAATATCGGTCAAAATGTTTTTATCTCTCCGGATGTTGTTTTAGGGAATAATGTGAAAGTGCAAAATAATGTTTCAATATATACAGGAGTGACTTGCGAGGACGATGTTTTTCTAGGCCCATCAATGGTATTTACGAATGTTATTAATCCAAGAAGTGCAATAGACAGGAGAGGGCAATATACTAAAACGCATGTAGGAAGAGGTGCATCCATTGGTGCCAATGCAACTATTGTTTGCGGACATGATATTGGTGCATTTGCCTTCATTGGTGCGGGGGCTGTAGTTACAGAGCAGGTTCCATCTTACGCTCTTTTTGTTGGTAATCCAGCTAAGCAAATTGGTTGGATGAGTGAATACGGACACCGTTTAAATTTCAACGATACTAACGAAGCTGTTTGTCCTGAAAGTAAAGAAAAATATATTTTAAGAAACAACTCCGTTCAAAAAATAACTTCGTGAAAACCTTTGTATTAATCGGTGCAGCAGGCTATATCGCCCCAAGACACATGAAGGCTATAAAGGATACCGGCAATCACTTAGTCGCAGCATTGGATCCATTCGATTCTGTAGGAATTATTGATAGCTATTTTCCTGAAGCAAATTTTTTCACTGAGTTTGAACGATTTGACCGCCATTTAGATAAGTTGAAAAGAAAAGGAACATCGATTGATTATGTAAGCATTTGTTCTCCAAATTATTTGCATGATGCACACATTCGGTTTGGTTTAAGAATAGGCGCAGATGTGATTTGCGAAAAACCAATTGTTTTGAATCCATGGAATGTGCAAGCATTAGAAGAAATAGAATCTGAATATCCTGGGAACATTTATAATATTCTTCAATTGAGACTTCATCCTAGTGTAATTCAATTAAAAGAGAAAATTGATAATGGACCAAAAGATGAAGTATACGATATAGATTTGCAATATTATACTGCTCGTGGAAAATGGTACCATCAAAGTTGGAAAGGAGATATTTCAAAATCAGGAGGCATTGCAACTAATATAGGCGTTCACTTCTTTGATATGTTGATGTGGATATTTGGTGATGTTATCGAAAATGAAGTACATGAGCATAGTAAGAAGAAAGCTTCTGGCTTTCTACAATTACAAAGAGCTAACATAAATTGGGTTTTGAGTGTAGAGTCTAATGACATACCTGAACAAATCCGAGCCTCAGGTGTTCAAACTTATCGAGTTATAAAAATAGGCGAGGAAGCCTTCGAATTTAGTGGTGGATTTACTGAATTACATACAGCTAGCTATCAACACATATTAAATGGACAAGGGTTTAGAGTAGAAGATACCAAAAAAGCTATTCAACTTGTACATGATATTCGAAATATAGAAATTAATTCCAAAAGAACTTCAGATAAAAACTTTTAGAATGACCGAGCGAAAAGAGATTCTTTTAAATGAAAACATAATCCAGGAACTTGAAAATACCCGATCAATGCTTTTGGATTACAAGAAGAAAGGGAAAAAAATATTCGTTAGTTCTTCCTTTCAAACCCATAGCATTCCGCTTTTACATATAGTCGCTCAAGTTGATAATACAATTCCTGTATATTTTCTCAATACGGGGTTTCATTTTCCAGAAACCTTACTTTATAGAGATCAAATCGCTGAACTTTTAAATATAAACGTTTACTCCCTTGAATCGCAAATCCCTAAAATCAATCAAAAGGATAGCAAAGGGCGTTTCTTTTTTTGTAGCAATACTGATTATTGTTGTAACATCAATAAAATCCAACCATTAGAACCCATTCTAATGACCAGCGATATTTGGATTACAGGCGTAAGAAAAGATCAAAATAAAAATAGAAGTGCGATGAAGGCAGAGGCAAAAGGACCTTTTGATACAACAAGGTTTCATCCAATGCTAAATTGGACTTCAAAGATGATTTTTGAATATAGACAGAAGTATCAATTACCGGAACACCCATTAGAAGCCAGTGGTTATCTTAGTGTGGGTTGCGAACCGTGTACACAAAAACATATTGATGGTCGTTCGGGGAGATGGGCAGGACAAAACAAAAATGAATGCGGTCTTCACACAGAATTAATTGAAAAATGAGAGTACTAATAACTGGAGGATGTGGTTACGTTGGTTATAGTTTAGTAAAACTATTGTTAGATATGGATAGCATTTCCAATATCTTTCTTTATGATAACCTATCAAGAAAAAATCTAAATTTCTTTATCGGAGATAAATTTACCAATGATAGTAAAGTTTCTATTATTGTTGGAGATATCTTAGATAATTATACGCTTAATGACACATTAAGCAAAAACAAGATAGACTGCGTAGTACATTTGGCTGCAAAAGTTTCTACTCCTTTTGCGAATAATGATCCACATAGTTTTGATCAAATTAATAACTGGGGAACCGCTTGCTTAGTAGATGCCATTGAAAAGAATGAAAGTATAAAAAAGGTTATTTACCTGAGTAGTATTTCTGTTTATGGTCACTCCATGGGAGAAATTGTCACAGAGAGTACATCCCCTTCTCCAAAAACATTTTATGGCATCTCCAAGATGCGTGGAGAGAAACATATTCGAAGACTATATCCTCAAAAAGAAGTTTTCACACTTAGAGTAGGAAATGTCTTTGGCTATAACCCTTGTTTAAGAATCGATTCTGTCATTAACCGTTTTATTTTTGATGCGCATTTTAAAAATAAAATAGAAGTACATGGCTCTGGTCTACAAAATAGAGCATTCATTCATGTTGATTCTTTAGCTGAAACCTTGGTTGCATTGGTCGCCGGAGATAAAAACTTTCCCACTTTATTTAATCGATTTGATTGCAACTTATCCATTGAAGATTTAGCCGATACGATTCAATCTGTTTACCCAAATGCAGAGAGAATGTATATTGAACAGCATATTGAGATGCGGAGTATTAGAGCGGCTTCCAATAATTATAAAAATCCAATAATAGAGCCAAAAGAGCTTGTTCCTTTGATCCAAGAGATTAAAGGCAATTTCACATTTTCTGAAAAATAATTCTAGCCTTTTTACATTTCAATTATAGATATTAAAAGATTAGCAAAGGCTATGACTTTAAGATAAATAAGTCTAAGGACCAAATTCAATTTATTTAAACTATTAGAAAAAATCTTAACTAAAAATTTTACCAATATGTTAGATCTCAATGGAAAATCCATTTTAATAACCGGAGGAACAGGTTCTTTAGGGAAAGCACTTACCAAGAGAATTTTTTCAGAATTTCCTAATGTAAAAAGACTTGTAATATTTTCAAGAGATGAGCAAAAGCAATTTTTAATGGCTCAAGAATATCCATTAAAAAAGTATCCAGCAATACGATTTTTCATTGGAGATGTAAGAGATCGAGAACGCTTAGAAAGAGCTACGCAAGGGGTTAACTATGTCATTCATGCTGCTGCAATGAAACATGTTCACTTAGCAGAATACAATCCTACAGAATGTATAAAGACAAATGTAGGCGGTGCTGAAAATGTCATCTATGCTTGTTTAAAAACAAATGTAGAACGAGTAGTTGCTTTATCAACAGACAAAGCTTGTGCTCCAATTAATTTATACGGAGCTACTAAGTTGACATCCGACAAATTATTTGTGGCAGCCAATAAAATAACAGGAAGTAATCCTATCCGATTTTCCGTTGTTCGATATGGTAATGTAATGGGATCTAATGGATCTGTTATCCCTTTCTTTATTAATAAAAGAAAAGAAGGTTTCCTTCCAATTACGGATACGAATATGACACGATTCAATATTTCGTTGGATGGGGGAGTAGATATGGTATTTCATGCTTTAGGAAATGCTTGGGGAGGTGAAATATTTGTCCCTAAAATACCTTCTTACAAAATTACCGAAGTCGCTAAAGCAATAGCACCTAATATAACACATAAAGTCATAGGAATTCGTCCAGGGGAGAAAATTCATGAAGAAATGATTACTGCTTCAGACTCATTTAACACGTATGATTTAGGTCAATATTATACTATTTTACCTACCATCCCTAGTTGGGATTTGGAGGAATATATTAAAGCATTTGATGCAAAGAAAGTTCCTTCTGGATTTAGTTATAATTCAGGGGGCAACAGCAGTTGGGTTGATGCACAAGAACTCCGTGACTTAATAGTTGACCATATTGATTCAGAATTTAACGTTGAAAAATATTAATTAGAATGAAAAAAATCATTCCTTACGGTCGCCAGAATATCACAGAAGCAGATATACAATCAGTTAATGAAGTATTAGTTGCAGACTACCTTACGACGGGACCAAAAGTTAAAGAATTTGAAGAAAAGTTTGCTAAATATATTGGAGCTCGATTTGCTGTAGCAGTTTCAAATGGAACGACTGCTCTACATTTATGCGCATGTGTTTTAAATGTAAACAATGAAAGTAAGGTAATCACAACTCCAATTACATTTGCCGCTTCTGCTAACTGTATTAAATATTGTGGAGGTGAAATAGATTTTTGTGATATTAATCCCGATACCTTAGTCTTAGATGTAGAAAAAGTAAGAGCAAAACTTGCTGCTGCTCCTAAAGGCACCTATCAAGGGATTATCCCAGTTGATTTAACGGGCTACGCTGTGAATCTAGAAGAATTCAGAGCTTTAGCAGATGAATATGATCTATGGATCATTGAAGATGCCTGTCATGCTCCAGGTGGATGGTTTAAAGATTCGAAAGGAGATAACAGTAATTGTGGCAATGGAAAATATGCAGATTTAGCAATTTTTTCTTTTCATCCTGTTAAACATATTGCATGTGGAGAAGGTGGAATGATTACCACCAATGATGAGGCCTTATACAAAAAAATGCTAACGCTTAGATCTCATGGTATGGTATATCAAAATACACCAGAAAACTTAATCGAAAATCATGGCCGATGGTATATGGAAATGCAAACGCTTGGCTTTAACTATCGAATCCCTGACATATTATGTGCTTTAGGAATTTCGCAACTTTCAAGAGCTGATCAAGGCCTGCAAAGAAGACGGCAAATTGCTGCCAGATACTATGAAGCATTTAAAGGCTTACCTTTTGTAAAAGGCCAATCAGGAGTAGTAGAAGGTCATGCTTATCATTTATATGTGATAGAAGTTGAAAAGAGATTAGAACTTTATAATCATTTACGCGAGCACAATATCTTTGCACAAATACATTACATCCCGCTTCATATAATGCCTTATTACAAACAGTTCGGTTGGAAAAAAGGTGACTTCCCACATGCCGAAAATTATTATGATCGTTGTATTAGTTTGCCAATGTTTCCAACTTTGACAGATGAAGAGCAAGACTTTGTAATTAGCACAATTAAGAAATTTTATGACGCAAATTAATAAGATTGGCCTGGGGACAGTTCAGTTTGGTTTGGATTATGGAATTTCTAATTCTGGAGGAAAAACATCTTTCCATGAAGTAGAAAAAATACTAAACTATGCCAAATCAATAGGCATAGATACACTTGATACCGCCTCAGTCTATGGTACTGCCGAAGAAATCATTGGGCAATTTGACCTTAGTCAATTTAAGGTTATTACTAAGTTTATTAGAGGTTCAGTAATTGAACAATATACTCAAAGTCTTGAAAGATTAAACCTATCTGCGATTTATGCATTTTTGGCTCATAGACCACTTGAATTATTGGACGAAAGCATTTGGGAGAATTATATAAAAATAAAAGATACAGGCAAATTAAAAGTTGGTTATTCCTTAAATGATCTACATGAATTAGAGCAGCTTTTAGAACAAGACCGGTGGCCAGATATTGTTCAAGTTCCATACAATGTATTGGATAGAAGGTTTGAAAAATATTTTCCTATTCTAAAGGAAAAAGGATGTGAAATTCATACCCGCTCTACTTTTTTACAAGGCCTGTTTTTCTGTGATATAGAATCTTTAAGCTCTCATTTTGACCCTGTCAAAGATTATATAAGTCAACTACAAAAAGAAAAATATTTAGCCTCAAGTTTATTAAATAATAGCCTATCAAATAAGAATATAGATAAAGTAATAGTTGGAGTAAATTCATTTGATCAACTCAAAGAGAATGTTGAACAAATAAAAGAGCTTTCAGATACCAATATTGAAGCTTATCCAAATGAAATAGATCTAAACATTTTAAAACCATCAAAATGGAAGATAAATGAATAATATTTTTAATCTTAATGGAAGAGTAGCCGTCATTACTGGAGGATATGGTCATCTGGGGTCAGGAATGGCTTTGGCTTTAGTTGATTCTGGAGCGACTGTTATAGTCGCTGGAAGAACAAAAGAAAAATACTTGAAAAAATTTGAAGGCCATCATTCAGATAATTTACATTTTGAAAACCTGGATTTAAGCTCAAACGATTCGGTGCGAGAAGGGTTCAAGAATATTAATTCAAAATATAAATCCTTAGATATTTTAGTCAATAATGGTATGTTTTTAAAAGGACGTGCACAAGAAGGATTAAGTGATGAAGATTTTTTACGTACGATGGATGGAGTAATAGGAAGTGTCCATAGGTGTATTCGAGAAGTAACACCTTATATGAAAGCTTCTAATTATGGAAAAATAATTAACATCTCTTCTATGTACGGCATTGTTAGTCCAAACTTTGATCTATATGAAGGGGATGGCTGCGAAAAATATACTAACCCTCCTCATTATGGTGCAGGGAAGGCTGCTGTACTTCAGCTGACTAAATATTATGGCGTGGTTCTAGCCAAATATGGCATCAATGTCAACGCTATAAGTCCAGGACCATTTCCTAAAGCTGAAATCCAAAAAGATAATCCAGCTTTCGTTGAGAGGCTTAAAAGAAAAAACCCTTTGAATAGAATAGGAAAACCGTCTGATCTAGATGGTGTTATAAAACTATTAAGTTCTGAAGCTTCCAATTTTATATGTGGGCAAAATATTTCAGTAGATGGCGGTTGGACAGTCTGGTAGACCCAAAGTAGGGGTAATTATACAAGTTAGATATACTTCTTCTCGACTCCCGGGAAAAGCTCTAAAAAGTTTGCCTATAGATTCATCTGTTTCAATTCTAGAACGGATTGTAAATAAGATGAAGAAGATGTCCTCGATTGATGAAGTGATTATCGCTACTAGTGATGATAAAAGAGATGACATTATTGAAGAATTTGCTACAAATAAACAGCTTAATGTGTTTAGAGGCGATTTAGATAATGTGCTGAATCGTTTTGTTCAATGTGCTAATAAATTTGATTTAGATATTCTCATTCGAAAAACAGGAGATAATCCAATCTCTTTTGTAGAAGTCATTGATCACTCGATAAATCAGCATATTCAAAACAAAAATGATTATACTCGAAATATCGGCTTGCCAATGGGTACAGGAATTGAAATCGTCAATTTATCCGCATTGAAAAAAATACAATCCTTAACTAAGGAGAACAGGTATTGTGAACATGTCACACTGTATATAAATAAACATCCTCATCTTTTTAAACGACAGGAAATTCAAAACGTTTGGAAAGGTGCAGAAAACATGAGACTTACTATAGACTATCCTTCCGATTATGCTTTGTTCAATCTTATTTTTCAAATTTTAAAACTCGAACAAAAAGAAGAAAGTTATTCTATTAATGATATTAAAGAATTAATGATAAAAAATTCTTGGTTGTTGGAAATAAATAAAAACAATGACCAAAAAAGACAACTCAAAAACAAAAAAGAAGAGCTGGAAGAACTGGAGAAAATAGCCAAAAGGTTAGAATATAAAAATGCTGCTTTAGCTATTAAAGATATAATCAATTCTACCAGTTAAATCAAAAGGTTCTCTTTCTTCATAAGTATTCCTATACAATAATGAACCAAACCAAAAGTATTTTTTTCTTAGTAAATGGTAATTCTAAAATTGGATTTGGTCATGTCAATCGATGTTTAATTTTAGCGAGAGAGGCAAAATCCCAAAACATCCATTCTGTTTTTCTTAGTTATAGTAATGATGAAAAAGTAAATGACATAATAGTAGGGGCGGGGTATCAAACTTTCACATTAACCAAGCCTCAAGAACAAAGTGAAATATTCGAAAAGGACCTACTTAAAACTATTGAGTTAAACGCCCAATCTAAATCACCTTTCTTAGTCATTGATTCTGATGAAATAATTTTGCGTAATCAATCTTTCCAGAAGTTCTTAATTCACAACAGAATTAAGTTTATGCATATTACCGTTGATAATAAAACTGCCTTCCTTTCAACTCTTATCTTAAATCAAAATGTTATCGCTCCCACTTTAAAGTATAACATTTCTGAAAAAACGAAAGCCTTACTAGGTTTAGAGTACTTTATATTAAATGATAAAATGAAAAATATAAAGCCTAAACAAAGTTTTAAAGAAAAAGATGGTTATGATATATTGTTGACTTTTGGAAGTGCTGATCCTTTGAATTTAACCGCGAAAGTAATTAATTGTTTATCCGTTATAAAAGATCAGATTAACGCTCTTACTGTTATATTAGGTCCGCTTAATAAAAGATTTGACGAAATAGAATTGTTGCTAAAAAATAGTCCTTTAAAAAATTATGAAGTAATTTTTAACACAAAAGAAATGTACCATTATATGAATAAAGCAGATATCGCTTTTACTTCAATGGGACTTACTTTTTGGGAGCTTATCCTTCATAATATACCGTGTATTTCACTTTCTGGTTCTGAGCGTGAAAAAAATGTCATGAATTTTATTTCTGATAAAGAGTATTGTATAAAATTAGATGACGGAGATAATTTTGATTTGGATATATGGCAAAAGAAACTGAAGGATATTTTTATAAATAAAAAGATATCACATTTACAATATGAAGATTTACGAAAATCAATAAATAAAGACGGAATTAAATTGGTTATTCAGAACATAATAGACGCATGAAACATAAAATTGCTAATCTAAGTGCTCAAAGTTTATCAGATAATTGGCTTGGAGACAATCAATATGAAGTTGGATTTGTAACAGGTTTGTCAAATACAGATTTCCAATGTCTTTCTTTTTATAAAGGAGATGATATAGAAAGAGTTAAGAACACGCAAAGTGGCATTTTAATCGTAAAAGAAATTTTTAAAGATAAAGTAAAAGAATTTCAGAGCAAATGCCTCGTGTTCACAGAAAACCCTATGAATCTATTTGTTGACATTATTAATGCTCGTTTTAATAATGATTATACAGATAAAAAAATGCTAAGCAGGAACGATGTAAAAATATCTGATTTTGCATATGTAGAAAGTGAAGTAGCAATGGGAGAAGGTTCAACAGTATATCCTAATGCTACCGTATATAACGGAACAGTAATGGGGAGTAATTGTGAAGTACAATCAGGAACTGTTGTAGGAGGCATTGGAATGTCATATGTTGAAGATAAGGATGTTTATAAAAGGCTGATTCATCTTGGAAATGTTATTATAGAAGACAATGTAGACATTGGCTGTAATACAACTATTTTGAGAGGAATATTAGAGTCAACAAAAATAGGAAAGGGCTCAAAAGTTGGTAATCATGTCAACATTGGGCACAATACAAAAATAGGAGAGAATTCTTACATTTCAGCAGGTGTAATTATTGGTGGGGCAACCGTAGTTGGTGACAACTGCTGGATAGCTCCAGGTGTTTCAATACGAGATCACATAAAAATTGGCGACAACACTACTGTAGGAGTTGGAAGTGTGGTGGTTAAAGATTTAGAACCTAACAGTGTTTACTATGGTTCGCCTGCAAAATTAGCCAGAAAAAAAACAACTTAAAATGATAATTGGAAACAAAGATATAAGTAAGTCCACCTATATTATTGCTGAATTATCTGCTAATCATGTGGGTAAAAAAGATGTGGTTATGCAGTCGATAGCTAAAGCAAAAGAATGTGGCGCAGATGCTATTAAGCTTCAGACATTTACTGCAAGCAGTATGTCTCTAAACATCGACAGTGAATTGTTTATGGCTAATAAAAATGGTCCGTGGGCAGGTAGAAAACTGTATGATTTATATGAGGAAGCAGCATTACCATATGATTGGTACCCGATGATTTTTGAAAAAGCAAAGGAATACGAAATTGATTGTTTTTCTTCTCCTTTTGATATACCCAGTGTGGATTTCGTTAGCCAATTTGATCCTCCTGCCTACAAAATAGCATCCTTTGAGATTAATGATATTCCTCTTATTCGGCATGCAGCATCAAAGCAAAAACCTATAATCATGTCAACGGGTATAGCTAACTATGAAGACATTGAGTTAGCAGTCAAGACTGTTAGAGAAACAGGGAACGATCAGATTGTTGTTTTAAAATGTACGTCTAGTTACCCTGCTCCAATATCAAAAGCTAATCTTCTTATGATGAATGATTTTGCAGATAAGTTTGGAGTTTTAGTTGGCTTATCAGATCACACACTCAGCAATTTAGTTCCAATAATGTCTGTAGCCATGGGAGGCTGTGTTATTGAAAAACATTTCACATTAGATAAAGAGTTAGGAGGTCCTGATGCAGGTTTTTCTCTAAACCCAACAGAGTTTAAATCCTTAGTGGATGAAGTAAGAATGGTGGAGCAAGCTAAAGGAGAAATAAACTATACGATTTCCGAAGAGAATAAATCACGACGACGATCTTTATTTGCAATTCAGACTATAAAAAAAGGCGAACTGATCTCTCTTGACAATGTCAAATCTCTACGACCTGGCGCTGGTTTAGCACCTAAGCATTTAAATGATATTTTAGGTAAACAAGCTTTAGCAGATATTGAATTAGGGACTCCTTTAAAATTAGAAATGTTTCAATAAAAAATCAGATCAACTATTAATTTCTGTTTAATAACTATCATCACAAATTTAAAAATCTAACTTACTATGATTTCAAGTAAAGCAAAAATTGGGCAAAATGTAGCTATTGGTAATTATGTTGTAATTGAAGATGGCGTTGAGATTGGGGACGGTACAGTCATTAAAAATTATGTAGAACTAAGAGAAAATACCATTGTCGGTGAAAATTGTTATATCGATTCTCGAGTCTCTACATCAGGTAGTTGCAAGATAGGAAATAACGTAACATTAAGGTATGATACTATTATTGCCAGAGGTTGCGAAATTGGAGACAACACCTATGTTTGCCCTAGAGTTATGACAAACAATTTGGATACAGGGCAAGAGTCTGTAGGTGGTGCAAAAATTGGAGAGAATTGTTTTATAGGAACCAATACTGTATTACAGCATGGAATTACTGTTGGAAATAATAGTATTACAGGATCAATGTCTTTTATTACCAAAAACATTCCTGAAGGAGAAATATGGATAGGCACCCCTGCCAAGTTTTACAAAAAAAATGGATAATTTTTTCAAAAACAATATTATCCACTGTGCAAAAGATTTGAGGACGATACATTGAAAGTAAATAATTTCTTAGCTAAGGGAGCAATCTATTTTATTTCCTCTGCTCTTTCAAGAGGATTGCCAATACTCATTGTTCCTTTACTCGTACAACTGGTATCATCTGCAGATTTTGGCCGATGGGCTATTTATCAGGTTTTCATTATTTTCAGTAGTGCCGGTATTTCCCTAAGTCTCGTTTCTAAAATAAACAGGGAATTTTTTCTTAAAGAAAAAAAAAACAACTCAAAAGCAGTAACCCATGCAATAAGAATATCTATTGCCTTAGGTATTTTTGTTATTCTTTTATGGTGTATTGTCAGTCTTTTTATTCCTACTTTTTTAGGGATCCCGACACTATGGTATTTGCTTTTAGGCGTAATAGGTATTAGTGATGCCATTCATCAAATTGTCCTAAATATTTATAGAAATGAGGGCCTAGAAATCAAATATGGGCTATTTGAAATTGGAAAAGTAGTCTGCTATTTATTAGCATTATATCTATTGGTTTACGTCTATGATTTTGGCTGGAAAGGATTGATAGGAGCGTGGACAATTGGATCTCTCACGATAGGTATATTCTCTTTTATAGCCATTGTAAAAAAGAAATATTTATACCTCGATTTCGATTCAAGTGAAGTAAAATCATTAATCATCTTCTCCTTTCCTTTAGTTTGGAATTTACTCGGAGGTAGTATTATTGGTCTTTCAAACAGGCTTTTCATTAAACACCATTTAGGGGAAAGCCAGGTAGCATACTTTGTTATAGGATATACCTTATCTATGGGATTAATATTAGTCTCTGAATCGTTCAATAAAGTTTGGTCTCCATGGTTCTATAAACGAATCTATGATGCAAATACAAAAATGAAAGAACAAATTGTACGGTATTCATATGGATTTATATTCGTACTAATGCTGGTATCCATTTGCTCTTTTTTCTTTTCAAAATACGTCATTATTTACCTCTTGCCAGAAGAGTATACTGACTCCATATCCATTCTAATTTATATTACCTGCGCTTTGTTTTTAAATGCGGTCAGTACATTATTATTGCCTTATTTTATAGCAGCAGGGAAAACAAAAATCTTAGGCCAAATCGTAATCTTTGTTGCGTTAATTAATGTTTTAGCAAATGCCATTCTAGTTCCTATTTATGGTATTAATGGAGCAGCTGTTGCAACACTAATTTCCTTTAGTCTTAAAATAATTTTAATGTTTGGTTTTTATCAGATAAAATCAGTTTTTCCAATGCCTTGGAAAATTAGAAATCTCAGCTTGAAATGAAGTTATTATTCTATACAAGCGAAGAAGATTGTCCTAGCGAGTATTTGACGGACGAATATGTAATTATTTCAAGAGCACCTATATTAAATGCTAAACATAATTTCAATATTGAGCATTTCCCTTTGCCTATTGAAGACATAAGGGATGCAGCTGAAAAGTACAGAGAAAACATCTTAGCTGATAAATTATACGCTCCTTATTACGATACCGTTTCATCGAATTTTACAAGTTTTTATAATGTTATATGTTTGCACATCTATAAATGGTTCAATACTTATGAGCATATCAAACATAAATACACCTTTGAGGAAATACTCATTTTTGAAGGAATCCCAAATAATAATTTCACCCCTTTTTATGGGGCAGAAGGAGTGGAAGTCAATGTAAAATTATTTTATAAAACCTACGATTTTATTCCAAGTTTAATCCATAAATCCTTTACTGAAAATAATATAAACGTAAAAATAATCCATAAAAAATCTCGCTTTGGTTTTTATCGTCGCGTATTTCTCCGGAGAATTGGTTTACTCCATTTGAAAACGGCTATACTATTTTCTAAAAAAGTAAAGAGTAAAAAACCAATTATTAATCCTAAATTACTTTTTCTCTCCCGGGGAATAGCGCACACACATTATATTCTACCTTATATAAAAAAATATGGCGATAGTGGGTTACTAATTACAGATGGCTATTACTCAAAAGGCTCCAACTATAAGTATTGCATTGAAAATAATATCCCTACATTACAAGGAGAATACTTCTTAAAAGGTCTTGATATTATCAAAAATTATTTGCGGGCATTACAAAAAATTTTCGCTCTTACATTTAGGGTTAATTTTCCAGATTTTATATTTAAAAAAATGCAGCTTAATATGCATTCAATAATGAAAGAATTCATTATTTATAGTTATGACGGAAAAATATATGAATCAATCCTTGATAATTATTTGAAAAAAAACAACTCTAATCTTGAGGTTATTATTACAGGTGAAATGATAACGCTCTTTCCTTTCTATGTAAATAGGGCCGCAAAGAAATATAAAAAGAAAAATCTCCAGCTACAAACTACATTAATGGCTCATATCCCTCAAACTAAATTTGTTTATTGTGATAAGTTTTTATGTAAATCCCATAAGGATAAAGTGAAAAATATAGAGCTCAATCCAATTGATCATTCTAAATATGAGTTTTGGGGAATTATTTCTGATCCAGAGGAAAAGAAAAGTAATATTGACCGTAATAAATTAAAAACCATTCTTTTCTATACACAGCCAATCGAAAAAGAAGATGAAATAGAAATTATAGAAACTTTAATTTCTTATGCTAAGGAAAATCAAATAACGTTTTTTTTAAAACCTCATCCACGAGACAAAGAGGATTATATATCCTTATTTGAAGGTAGATTAGAAATTTTACCAAAAGATCTGCACATTGATAATTATATTGAAAAAATAGACTTAGTTGTAATGAGAAATTCTTCGATAGCACAGGAGGTGATTCTAAAAAATAAAGTCATTATTTTCTGTCTGTTTTCTGAAAAATTTTCTAAGACAAAATCCGCTCATATAAAAAGAGATTATCCCGGAATCTGTTATAAGCAAAGCGAACTACTTCCTCTTATTAGTTCTTATGTCCAATTAGGGAAATCTTTTTATTCTTTTAGAAATGAAATTATTAAAGATTTATCCCTTGATAAGGATATCTCTTTCTTCGACAAAAATTTAAGGGGCTTTCTCAACATGGAAAAACACAAACCCGAAAAGGCTCAATCTTAAGTCATCACTATTTTAGGGTAAATTTTTAATTAACGGTTATATTCTTTGGCAAGAACAGCACAAATAACGCAACCTATTGTAAATCTTTATCTGAAAGCATTGCTAATACTTTCGATTATTCAGAGTCC
>CAYXQH010000030.1:11969-19750 GCA_964467425.1 uncultured Saprospiraceae bacterium | reverse complement strand
GTCAGGTAGTCAGGTAGTCAGGTAGTCAGGTAGTCAGGTAGTCAGGTAGTCAAAATTAATTGAGCTATTGAAGATTGAAAACCATTATAGCATCCCTAATTACTTTTTCTGTTTACTTCATAGGTTTGTTCACCATAAATAATTTCACCATTTCCAGCCTGCGCAACTACTTTTATTACAAAAGTACTCACATCATCTGATTGTGTAAAACTCACTTTTGCTGCTCCTTTATTATTGGTCTCTAGCCCTGGGCTCCAATAAACCTGAGGTTTGAACATCGGCGCATTTGACTTTTTCTCTTCCATCTCAAATACTCCTTCAGGTTGAATTCCTTTTACTATAAAAATGTCTTCCTCTTCTTCTTGCGGAATATGAAAATCATCTACTTTGGTTGTAAACTCTGCAACGCCACCTACTGCAATTGCTCGATAATGCTCGTTTAATTTATTTGGATTATAATAAATTTTCACCTCTTCAATATCTGTTAGGTTTATTTTTCCAACAAAATCTGCATCCTTCGTTACCTTGCCATCAATAATATAAAGCGGATCACCATCTAAGGTTTTGGTAGATGAAGTATACTGTCTTGGATTTACAATCGCACCGGAAAAGGTATTATCTTTATTTACTTTAAACTTCAATGGTGTGATGACTTCGATAAAAAATTCTCCTACATTATCAAAGGTTTCATACTCTTCCATTTTGTAAGTCAATCCAGGTTTCAATTTTGAACGTTCTACTGTGACAGGTGTTGACTTCAGATCATTTTCGACTCCACCATAAAATTGATACACTTTTTTCCGAAGTCTACTTTGCTGAATATATTCAATAATCTCGTCTGTATAGACGACTTCTTCTGATGGTGTTCCCTGGTAGGTTGATATTTTTTTCTCTTCTTTAACTTTGAACTTTTCCAATGATTTATATAATAAAATCTGAAGCGGTTTTTCGCCATGAAAGTCAGGAAGTTTCAGATTATACTTACCATCTATATTTGTCTTGAGATAATGGACTTTGTTTTCTAAAGGAGAAAAGGCACCAACAATACTAGCATTTAAAGGCAAATCATCTTCTTTTGTTAATTGTCCAAAAGCATATAAATCGTTACTTAATTTGAGCGTGGGTACTTGTTGATTTGCAAATGTCTTCACAGAACTTCTACCTAAAATCTGATCGCCTCCTAATTTTTGATCTACAACAGAAATAGAGATATTCGATTTTAGTGGTTTCCCATTAGCACCTTTCACATAGACCGTTGCGTTTACTTGTTCCCCCTGACTATAAGATTTTTTATCCAACTGAATATCTATAGCCCCTGCTACTCCCGCTATCTGATTTACATTTGAATTTTGTGGTGACTCCAGCTTAACGTCTGTCGATATTTTTTTCAGGTCATTATAAATCGGAAGGCTGAGTTGAGCCAAACGAATACGGTTCTTTGTTTCGTCTTCCACTCCCGAAAATACCAAATCATAAATACCTGTATTCCAATCAAACGGAATTTTGTAATAGCCTTCAATTTGATTCTTGCCTTCTGATTTTAAAAAGTAGCCATCTTTTATCAAGCCTCCTTTTCCGACCAATTGAACTTCGATACTAAAATTAGTTCCTTGCAGCGCATTAGGTACATATAAGGTATACCACATGGTTTCTCCCGTTACATAAAAGGACTTATTAAGATGAATGGCAAAATGATCACCTTCTCCACTTTTTACAGGAAAGTGATTTGCATTACTATTCAAGGATAATAAAAGGAGTATAAAAATGCTGAATCTTATGATTGATGCTTTCATTAATTTGAAAATTTCTTTTTAAAAAATATACAGGTTTTACTCCCAAAAATCTGGTATGGTCAAGGTACTATTTTGAACGTCCAAACAATCGCAGCAAATTGCGACACATTCTCCTGCTGCAGCTGGCGGAAGTGGTGGTGGACAATATATTCCTGGTGAATTAACAAAAGTAGAATCCACAAAAACATGCATAGTATCAATCTCTGTTGCATAAAAATATCCAAAGATATCTTCATTTGGAGTATCCACGTTTTCAAAATTAGAAATAATTTCTCCTACCGGACTCTCAAACATATTTCCATTACGCTCAAGTAATTTTCCAATTTGATCCCAGTACTCAAACGCACCACGACTCAATGACTGTTGAAACACATTCAAATATAAGCCTTGTTGATAATGGAAGGTAACAGGTGCTTCATACAAAGGATGATCGGTCAAATTATCAACGCCTAAAGTGTTTCCATCAAAGGGTCTTACATTTTCAATATCAACACTATTGGTTACATAACAGGTTTTGGGATCTACACCAAATACTATCGGATCATCTGTTATTTTAAACGTTCTGGTTAACTGCCAATTAATCCGTGCTTTATCTTGCTCTCCCGGAATCGTCAATGGAGTATTCAGTCTGAATCGTATACCATCTACTATTTCAGTACCTAAAGTCGTAGGTACTTCTAACTGAATAATTTCGGGTGTAATATTTTCAATTTTAGACACCGGATAAAGCGTCTCTGGTGTGGAATTATAAGTTCGTCCATCCAGCGTTTTTACTTCTACCGTAAAAGAGCCACCTGTTTCGATCGAAAAATCTGGATCATTGACAGCAACTTCGGATTCATAAATCCCTAAAGAGAGATTCGGCAGATCTATCGTTTGTCCTTGATCATTGGTCACTCGGACATAATCAACACGGATAAAACTACTCCCTCCGGTAAAATCAAAAAGTCTTTTCACATCAAATGAAATAACATGCGGATTACCCTTTACCAATCGTCCCTGAATCACCAAGCTATCCAAATTCTCGGCAGGCACATCAAAATCTATTTCGTCCAAACAACCGAAAAATATCACTCCGGAAAGCAGGAATAAAATGAGCAGGTACTTTGAAGTATTTTTTTTCATCTTTTCTTTTTAATCAATTCTGAGAATAATCTCGTTTTGTATTTCTTGTATTATTGCCAGTAATCTGGCTTTGTCGTTGTACTAATTGGTGCGGTCAAACAATCACAGCAAATTTCTAATGCGCAGTCAATTCCTTCATCAATAGAAAAATTCGGTGGACAAAATAAACCGGGAATCGGAACATAAATTTCAGCTGGCTTAAGCCCAACATGAAAGGTGTCTACTGCTGTTGCATAAAAATACCCATATACTTCATCATCCGGATCGTTTATATTTTTAAAATTTGTAACAAGCTCCCCTACCGGTCCTTCAAACATATTTCCATTACGCTCTGTCAATTTATTGATTTGTGTAAAATATTCTGAAGCTCCTTCACTCAAAGACTGTTGAAAAATATTTAAATAAATCCCTTCCTGAAACTTATAATTGATTTCCGTTTCATATAATTCGTGATCCGCTAAATAATCTTTATTTAAAATATTGCCATCTATCGGCTTAATATCTGTTGGATTCAATCCTTCTGAGATATAACAAGTCTTAGAAGGTACTCCAGTTACTTCTGGTTCATCTGTTATCTTAAACGTATGTTGAAAGAACCAATTGATCCGAGACCGATTAGTCGCACCTACATTCATTAAAGGGGTGTTCAATAAAAAAATTACCCGATCTTTTGCTTCAATCTGATTGCTCGTCGAACTTTGCTCTTCAATCAATACTGTCGAAATACTATCAATTGGCACTTTGGGATGAAGTGTTTCAAAAGAAGATTCATAAACACGATCACCTGGTGCCCAAACAGTCACTTTATAATTTCCTCCTTCAACTACCTCAAAATCCGGATCGCCTACTGGAATGATTGATTCATATGTTCCGATGAGTTGAAGCGGACGGACTAGCATACTTTGTCCTTCTTCATTCGATAACTTTACAGAATCTACCCGATAAAAAGTACTACCGCTTTCAAAACCAAAAACACGCTTCACTTCTACGTTGATCACACTTGGATTCCCGAGCACTAATCTTCCCTGAATTGCTAGCTCATTCAAGTCTTCGGAATCCAGCTCATAATTGATGGTATCCAGACAACTAAGCATAGTGCTTGAAACAAGCACCAATAATAACAAGCTTTTAGTAGAAATGATTTTAGCAATCATAAGCTATAAAATTTCAAAATTAAATGTCAAGGCCGGGAAAACACTTCCAAAGACAGCCAATCGATTTGCCTGTGCTTTTTGCCCTTGTCCTCTGGTAAAGAAAACGGAGAATGCATTTCTACGTGCATACACATTGTATAGAGAAATTGTCCAACTTGTCTGGAATTTTTTATCTTTTTTATAACCTTTTCCAACCGTATAAGCGATATCCATCCGGTGATAATCCGGGATTCGCAATTGATTTCGGTCAGTATAAATTGGAATCAATAAATTATTCGTTGTTGTAAAATTACCGATTGGTGGAGAAGTTGGTCGACCTGTCGCATAAGTAAAATTAAGCGTCAAGGTATTTCGTTTATTTGGATTTACATTTACTACCAGCGATAAATCATGTGGCTTATCAAAATTACTTGGATACCATTCCCCATCATTAATCCCTGCAATCTGTCGTTCGGTTCGTGCGAGTGTATAACTCAAAGAACCATTGACAATACCTTTCTTTTTCTTTAAACTTAATTCAAAACCATACGCTCGTCCAATACCATCCAGTAATTCTGTTTCTATATTTTCATTAACGACTAAATCAGCAAAATCTTTATAGTCAAATAATTCATCTACCGTTCTTCCATAAATTTCAAAAGAAGATTCCCAGATATTGTCTTTATAGTTTCTAAAATAACCTAGCGATACATTATGCGCTTTATTGATTGGAACATACTGATTACTCAATTGCCACTGACTGGTTGGCGTTGGAGAATCAGAGTTGAACACTTGATTTAATACTTGACTGGTACGACTATATCCGGCTTTAATGGAAGAATTTTCATCCAAACGTAATCGCATTGAAACTCGAGGCTCTAAATAATAATCAGAAAAAATCACATCGCCATCGCCATAGGTTTTCTGGCCAATTACTTCATCAAGTTCTGGCTGATCCGGATTAGCATATTCATTGAATGTTCCTCCTCCAAGATATTGATACCCATTCGCTCGAAGTCCAGCGGAAATTAAAAATCGATCTGATAATTCATATTCTGCATTTACAAACAAACCTACTTCAAGGCCTCTTTCCTCCTCTAGTGTTTTTGGCGAAATAGTGGAATCATCTCCAAAAGCTACCCGTTCTCCAGGCTCTGTCATATAGAGTACCCCGGCAACTCCCATATCCAGTTTTAATGCATTCGTCGGATTGAGTGTAAATTGTTCTTTTGCTTTAATGTACGAAATACTATTATCTAAAACCGAAGCATCTGTTCCAGCAAAATCTGTTTGTGTACTAGCATATTTACTGGTGTTTATGGTAAATTTATTATAGGCTTTTTCATTAAAAATACTCTTAAAAATTAGCTGACCAATAATTGTACTGTAATCAAAACCAAAATCATTATTATAATTAAAATCATCCGTTGAATAATAACCACTTAAAACGAGTGAATTATTCTTATTGAATTTATGGGTTAATCTAGCATTTCCATCAAAGAAAAAAGAAGAGCTATTTTTAAGTTCTTCGACTTTCAATAAATTTAAAAACCAGTCGGTATAGGAAGATCTTAAACCAACAATGAAAGAAGTTTTCTCTTTTACGATAGGTCCCTCAAAGCTAAGCTTTCCGGTAACTGGTCCGATTCCTGCTTTTATTTTATACTCTTCAAAATTTCCATCCCGCATTTCTACCTCCATGACCGAAACCAAACGACCACCAAACTGTGCAGGAATGTTTCCCTTATATAATTTGACCGATCTTAAAAGGTCAGCATTAAAAGTACTCAGAATACCAAGACTATGTGATGAATTGAAAATAAATGCTTCATCCTGAAGGATTAAGTTTTGATCAACATTCCCTCCACGAACATTAAACCCTGAAGCAGCCTCTCCAACAGAACTTACACCTGGGTTGAGCAAAAGCGTTTTAATAACATCAGCTTCCCCCATAAACGTTGGCGTTTTTTTAATGTCTTTAACATCCAATCGTTCTACTCCAATTTGTACATTTTCAACATTCGCATCTATCGCTTCCCCGGAAACAATAATTTCCTGAAGATTCACCGCAGCCCGATTGATCTCAAAATTAAGTTCGCCATCACTATACACGGTAATCGTTTTGACCATATCCGAATAACCAACATACTGAATCAATATATCGTGTGTTCCTGCAGGAATACTTGTTTCATAATCACCAAAAGCTCCAGTTGCTGCACCCACTTCTATTCCTTTCCAATAGACCGTAGCTCCAATAATCGGTTCTTTATCGTTTGCATCGACGATAATCCCTTTTACTTTTGCTGTACCTGATGGGTTTAATTTTGTAATATCACCAACGACCATCGTCTTTGGTCCTTCCGTTTCTGCCCCTTCATCCAATGAGGACTCTAATGCCTGATAATAATCGGATGAATAAACCTCATTTGCGATCCGTTTTGGTAAAATCATGATGGCATAATCCCGATAAACGACATAATCATAGGAGGTTCCGAATAATAGTTTATCAATAGCTGAACCTAAGGTTTGATCTTCAAAGCTATGGGATACTTTTGTATTAAAAATAGTACCGTCATCCCGATAGACGTCAAAAGAATAAGCCTGGCCTAGTTGATCCAGAATAGAGCCAATAGCCACATTATCAAAGCTTTGCTTGATCAATGTTTCATCTATTTTCTGTTGAGCAGATAAGATAGGAAGGAGGCTAAAGGTAAGGAGTAAAGTTACTCCCCAGTTTTTGACTTGATTTCGCATATTATTATATGAATATGAGGTTTAAAACAAGGCACTAAAATAGCGACTTATATTCTAAACGTATGAGCTAGGCACTAAAAAAGAGTCGTTCTTAACATATTTTGTAAGTTCGAAGTCAAAAAGTAGCATTATTACCCTTTTCATGTTGAAAAATAGCCTATTCTTCTCTTTAAATTTGGTCTTGCTAATGCGAATTTCTTCTTAAATTGCGCGAACAATCTTGAAATGAGCTTGTTTACTTTTTTTTAAAAGCTTAAAAAATAATTTACATAATGATCTTATTGCTCTCTCCTGCTAAAAGTTTAAATCTAGAACCCGCTAAGGTTAAGTCTTTCAGTCAGCCCAGACTTTTAGAAGAAAGTCAATCTTTAGTCAATGTCTTGAAGAAAAAATCGAGTAAAAAAATCAAGACTTTAATGAAAGTTAGCGATAAGATCGCAGACCTAAATGTTGACCGATATAACCGTTTTAATATCCCTTTTACTAAAGACAATGCAAAACCTGCCGTGTTTACGTTTAACGGTGATGTTTATACTGGTTTACAAGCTGATACTTTCGATGCTGCAGATATGAAATTTGCACAACAGCATTTGAGAATTCTTTCAGGATTATATGGTGTTTTGAGACCTTTGGATTTGATGCAAGCTTATCGCTTGGAAATGGGAACATCTTTAAAAAATGGTCGAAAAAAGAATCTTTATGAATTTTGGGGGACCAAAATTACGGACATCATCAATGATGATCTTAAAAAAGCGAAAAGCGAAGTTGTTCTTAATCTTGCTTCGAAAGAATATTTTAGTTCAGTGAAAGCTGCTGAACTGCAAGGGAACATAGTCACCATTGATTTTAAAGAGAATCGAAACGGCGTTTTTAAAGTCATCTCTTTTAATGCTAAAAAAGCACGAGGAGCAATGGCTCATAAAATTATAAAAAAGAAAATCACCGAAGTTAATAAACTCAAGCGTCTCACTATCGA
>CAYXQH010000030.1:0-11869 GCA_964467425.1 uncultured Saprospiraceae bacterium | reverse complement strand
AAATTATAAAAAAGAAAATCACCGAAGTTAATAAACTCAAGCGTCTCACTATCGATGGTTATAAATTTAACAAAGATCTTTCTGAAGAACATAGATTGGTATTTACGAAATAGGTATTCGGTATTCGGTATTCGGTATTCGGTTAATATCAAAATCCTACTTTATTTCTTAGTTGATTATTAGTCTCCATCTACTTAAGCTATTTCTGATTCTTTGCTTATCTTAGGGCTTCATTTTGATTTCAAAAAACAACTATGGATCTCTACGTCGACAAAATCGTTATCCACGAGCTGGAAAAAGCCGCCGAATCTGGTGAAGTACAGCTATTCCTTTCGGATCAATTATTAAAAGTTAATCAGCAATCTGAAAACTTAATTAAGACACTCAATGAAACCTTTGTTTCCAAAAGTGACCTTTTGAATGGTTCTTTGTGTACACCAGAAGATGCGCTCTTTCCTGGGCACCTGCAGGTTTTAGTTGAAAGCGACTATTCTAATGATGGCTTTCTAGAATTTTCGAAAAACACGATGCGTAACCTTCAGGAAAGTCTTCAGGATGTGATTGGAGCAAAAGGTGGTTATTTGGTTTTTGCAGAATATGAACATTTCGAAAATAAAATCCTTGGAATTTTTCTTGTCCGCGACAAAGAAGGCGTTTTATTTAGAAAAGATGAAGAAAGCCATACTTTCCAATTAGATAGCATCAGACATCTGGATACCGATCGTCTGGCAATGGCTTGTCGAATTTCACTGGATAAATTCCAACAAAACAGTGGTCGCTTTGTCGAATTGATCAAACATGCTAAAAGTCAAAAAGAAATATCCGAATATTTCATTAAATGGATTGGATTAGATCAACCGCAAAGTAGCAAGTCTATTACGCAAACGTTTATGAATGTAATTGATCAACTTCCTTTACCTATCGATCAGGATACTGGTCAACCAATGGAAGAGGAACAATTTCATAATCAAGTGATGGCTTATGCCGTACAAAGTCCAGAAAAAAAAGTAGCCCTCGATAAATTTGACACCCACTTTTATGGTGCAGAACCAATGGTCCAGAATTATTTGAAAGATAATCATATCGAACTCGATCAGGAATTCCGTGTCGATAAAGGGACCATGAAAAAACATTATACCTACCGAGCTTCCGCTGAAGGAATTTCTGTAAGCTTTTCAAAAAATGATTACGTTACTGGAAGAGTTAGTATAAAAGGAGAAAATCTCGTTATCGATTGCCCACAATTGATCGACAAGATAATGGACATGTTAGAAGATGATGGAACGTGGTAAAGTCAGGTAAACAAGTTATTTTTATGCTCTAAAAAACCAAACCATTTTTATGGAAGCAATAGATATTTTCATCGCTTATTCTGAAGCCGATAAGGACTTATTGGATCGACTACGCAAACAACTTTCTACTGCGGAACGTATTGGCTTGGTTGATGCCTGGCATGATGGGGAAATTGAAATCGGAACTGACCGAGAGCAAGCGACTAAAGAAGCGATGGAACATGCGGAAATTATTGTGCTATTATTAAGTGCTGACTTTTTTGCTTCCGAACGCCTGTATGAACAAGAAATGACTCGAGCATTAGAATTAGCAAAGACCAACAACGCTAATGTCATTCCTGTTTTATTAAAAGATTGTACCTGGCAACTTTCCCCATTATCGAAGTTTCAAATTCTTCCTAAAAATGCAATTCCAGTTACAGATAAACATTGGTCACACCCTGATCGTGCTTTCAAGCATGTCGTTGATGAGATCATTCGAATAAGCAATCAAATTAGAAAAAAACAAGGAGCTCCAACAATTGCTTATCGACCAACTCTTCCCAAAAAAGAAGGGGTCGTTATTCAAAAAACAGTATCCGTTCCTACTCAGAAAGCAGCACCGAAAACGTCACTAAGTAAAATAATTCTATACGCATTACTTGGACTCGGAGCATTTGCATTGATCTCCTTTTTTATCAACCGAGCATTAGATGTCCCAAGTCCTCAAGATCCTATTGGTCAAGAAGAGCCGGTTGGTCAGGATGAACATGATGCCCCCCAAGAACCAATTGCTCAACAAGAACCTCCTGTTCAGCAACAATCTGCTCCAAGAGAAGAACCTCCTGTCAGAGTAGAGCAGACCACTAGCCTTCCAAGAGTGGCAGAAGAAACTCCGTCTAAAACAACGGCAGCCGTTAATTTTCAAACTATTAAAATTAATCAGTTAGAATGGTCTGCTCAAAACATGGATACCGAAACGGAAAACTCCTGGTGCTATAAAGATCAAGCAAGTAACTGTTCAAAAGCGGGTCGCCTTTACAATTTTGATTCGGCTAGAAAACTATGTCCAAATGGCTGGCGATTACCTAAAAAAGAAGAATGGTTAGCGCTTTCAACTGATGACATTTCTAAGCTTGGACTCCATAAAGGTGGCGTATATGATCGTGGTAGCTACCGGCAACTAGATCAAATTGGTTATTACTTCACAGCTGAAAGATCCGGTGGCGGTGAAGCCTGGGTTATCGAATACCGAGGAAATGAGCGCGCTTTAGTTAAAGACCGACGATATACTCATTGGGGAATGTCGTGTCGCTGCGTCCGATAAGCTTGCTTTTCTCTTATGCTAAATTCTTCTTAAAGCCTCCAGTGGTTTAGAGTATGTCTTAATACTTTTTACTATATTTGAAAATAAACTATGAATCTAAACCCCTTCAATGCGGTTTGCACATCTATTTTCAAAAACTTATTCGATTAAAAAATTCTCTTAAAAGCATCTAGCATCCATTACTATTCACTAAATAATCGTTAAGCAAAGGAAACCAATATTCGATCTTCTTTGTTTTCTAATAAATTATTGAATCATGTTGAAATCAAACTTCTATAAAAGCAGGCTGTTGTTATTAGTAATCTTTTGTCTATCCGGTTTTATTTCTTTCGCTTCTAACGACAGCGATTGGAATGCGGATGATGAAAAAGTGAAAATTAATTTCAAATCGCAGACCTTGACTTTTTATCTAACGAAAAAGAATGAGCTTCGGGCAAAACTTATTGTGAACCAGGAGATAGAATCCAAAACAAACTTACCCTATACCTTTTCACAATCTGTTTTCTTTGACGATAACACCACCGTCACTAAGATTCAAAAATATAAAAACAAAAAGACCACGAAAGTAACCCCAATAATTTCTGACTATGAGTCGGATGGGATTTTTCATTCGGACTTAAAGGTTTGTTATTTCGAACATAAATTTTCTAAGAAAGAAGAGAAAATCGTTTTTAGTTATGAAAAGATTTTTAAAGACCTTAAGTTCTTAGACCCTTTTTACTTCAATGACTCCTACCCTATTGATTTAAGTAAAGTTACTATCGAAAAACCAGACTGGATGAACATTGATCTCCGCGAATTAAACTTTGAGCTTGAAAAGCCAGACTATAAAAAATCAATGGAAAAAAGTAATGAGGTACACACCTATACCATGGAAAATCTACCGGCTGGCTTTAAATATAATGGCGCACCACGCCGAAGTAAAATAAATGCGCATCTAATCCTCATTCCAAATTCGTATACTAAAAATGGTCAAGCTATAAAGCTTATTGAAAAAGTCGATGATCTTTATGCCTGGTATTCTTCTTTAGTTGATCAAATTGGAAATGATAATTCTGATCTTAAAAAAATAGTTGCAGACCTTACCAATGGTTTAGATTCTGACACAGAAAAAATAAAAACAATCTTCTATTGGGTACAAGATAATGTACGGTACATTGCCTTTGAAGATGGCATCATGGGTTTTCGACCTGAAAGCTGTCAATCTGTTTTTAATAATAAATATGGTGATTGCAAAGGTATGGCAAACCTAACCAAAGAGATGCTAATGATTGCAGGTTATGATGCCCGATTGACCTGGCTAGGTACTGCCGACGTCCCTTACGATTATGATATACCCTCTTTATTAGTGGACAACCATATGATTTGCACAGTAATTCTGAATGGTGAAAAAATATTTTTAGACCCTACTGAAAAATATGCGGAGCTATATAATTACGCTTTTAGAATTCAAAATCAACAAGCATTGATCGAGGATGGTGACGGCTTTATCATCGAACGAATTCCCGGTTCAGAACCAGGCAAAAATACCGAATCATCTGTCCACACCTTATCTATCAACAAAGAAAAACTAGAGGGTGAAGGCTCCGTTACGTTCAAAGGAAACAGAAAGACCTATATTTTTAATTTCCTATCTGCGAATCCTCAAAACAAATGGGAAGAGTTAATGCGAAATTATATTACAAACAGAGACAAGAATGTTCAGACCAAACTTCTTACGGAGCCTTCTCTCCAAAATCGTGACGATGATTTCGAATTAAACTACGATATCACCATGGAACATCATATTATTGACTTGGGCGAAGAATTGTATGTAAACCTGGAGCCTGACTTTACGTTTCAGAAATTTGAAATAAAAGAAGAACGAAATGTGCCATACGAATTTTCCGGATTTTATGCTATTGAGCACACCTCGATTCTAAACATTCCAGAAGGTTGGAAAGTCAATTACCTTCCTCCTGCTTTAACCAAAGATCACAAAAAATATTCTTTCAATTTTACGATTGACCAAGAGGGTCAACAAATCATTTATAAAAAACGTATCGCGATTAAAGAAACGATGCTCAATGTCGAAGACTTTGACGAATGGAATGAAACCATCAAAAATCTAAACACTTTTTATTCTGATCAAATTATTTTAAACAAACAATAAAATGAAGCTCTTTAAAATACTCCTTATTGCAATCATTGCTTTTCAACCTGTATCTTCTATTGCACAAGTTGACAGAGCACAGCAAGCAACCAACCTCAAATATTTCAATGAGATTTTTGGAAAAAATGACAAAGATTTCGAAATTCTAAAATCTCCAGAACAATGGAAAGATGACCCTGTAGTAATTCTTTGTCAAAAAACACATATGAGTTTTTTACGAAATCCAGGTGAGCGTGGGAGTAGAACTAAAGGGGTCATTCGAAAACGAATTTTGATTCAGGACAAATCTGCCCTCGAAGAATTTTCAGAATTTTATTATCAAGAAGGACTTGCCGTTGGTATTCGACATATAAAGAGTGATGGATCAGAACGAGACATCGACACTAAAGAAGCGGTGAAAGTAGAAACAGACGTTCCAAAATTTTACGCGGATAGCTATTCATCAGACGACTATTTTAAAATTGCTATCCCTGATCTGGAAGTTGGAGACATCCTGGACTATTTCAAAGTCTTTTCCGAACGATACAGCTCCAATGTATCATTGATCAATACTATTGCATCGACCTACCCGATTGTTAATCAAGAGATCATTTTTGATGTTGACAAATGGAGCTTTTTCTATGGCACCTTTAATGGAGCTCCGAAATTTGTTCAGGATAAAACAGGAGGTGTCAATCATAAAGGAAAGAAAAAAACAGCAGTAGACCGATTTGTTTTAAAAGATGAAAACCGAGCAGCTTATGAAGACGAGCGCTGGAGTTATACTTATTTGTCTGAACCTTCTTTTAAGATCATGGCGATCCCTCCTAACGGGACTATCGGCAACAAGAAAATAAAAAATATTTCGAAAGAAAAACTATCCGTCAAGGCGAGCATGAAACCAATACTTGCTAATGCTGCAGGGATGATTAACGGGACTACTTTTCCTGCACTCATAAAAAACTCTTTAAGAACTGCAGGTATTAAAAGTAAAACCCAGAAACAAAAAGTAGAATTAATTTACAATACTGTACGCTATCAATTCATCAAGGGCTTGGCTTTTGGAGACAGCGGAGAAGATGGCCTGACTTACACGGATCGATATAATCAAATGCGTAGTGATATTTTTACAGTAAGTTTTTGGGGTCAACTTAAAAAAAATAAAATAGACGCACAGGTGGTGGCCATTGTGCCAAGATACTATGGAAAAATTGACGACGTAGTGATGGAAAACGAATTAGTTTATGGTGTTTACGTTCCAGTAACCGATAAATATTATTGGCCTGTTGACAATTACCGAACATCCGGTGACCCATACACTAAAGCTTTTAGTGCCAATGGCTATAAGGTCGATTATCAAAAGCTAATGAAAAGTTCTTCTCCAGATTTTAAAAAAATAACAACCCCTCCATCCAAAGCAAAAGACAATCTCCATTCCACAACAATGGAGATCAGTGTCAATGATGATTTATCATTAAGCATCACCGGAAATAAAAAATATACTGGAACGTACAAAGATTACTACAGCACTTTATTGCTTTTACAAACGGATTATTTTAACGATGATATTTTAAGATTTGGTTCTAGTATTGAAAAATCCAACCTCAAAAAGAAGCACTCTAAAGCACCAAAGAAAAAACCAAGATCTCGAAGAGGAAAGGCACGTCAAAAATACCTGGAAGAGCTAAAACAGAAACAGCTAGAAGTCAGTGAACGTAAAAAAGAAATTATTGAAAACTGGTTGAAAGATGATTACGAATTAGAAGAATTACAAGATTTCACCGTGACGGCTTTTGGACGAACAGCTCCAGACGATACAGCACTGGAAGCAGACATGGCTTTTACATCGAAAGGTTATTTAAAGAAAGCCGGACCTAATCTTATTTTCGAAGTTGGAAAACTAATTACTAGCCAGGTAGAATTAACAGAAGAAGAAATCAATGAACGTAAAAATCCAGTGGATCAAAATTACGCTCGAACCATCGACAATAGCATTACGATCATTCTTCCGGAAGGCTATCAAGCAAAAGGGCTGGAAGGTATGAATATCAACATCGACAATCCTTCTGCTGCTTTCATCAGCACGGTGACCCAAGAAGGAAATACGCTAATCATCAACACCTCTAAGGTGTATAAGAAAGAACATATCGAAAAAGCAGATTGGGAATCTTTAGTAAAGATGTTGGAAGGTGCTTATGATTTTTCGCAGAAGAAAATAATTTTGAAAAAATAATACAAAATCTTAAAAGGCTTGGCGGTTGTTTTTTACTTCCGCCGACCTTTTTTTCCTTTCCTCTTGTATTTTTTCATCACATGATCATTATGGCGAGCATTGAGAATTGTCCGTTTATTGTGTTTCTTTTTATCGCCGATTAATTTTTCAATCAAATCTTCTCGTCCAAGAGACTTTAACTTATCCCGAATAACGTTATGATTCTCTCGCTTATGCCAAAAGAAAAAGAGATGTTGTCGCTTTTTCTCTTTTGCTGATCGAGCCGTATAGATTGGACGCAAGGTGTAGGGATGTAACCCTGTATAATAAATGATCGTCGCCACCGTCATTGGCGTCGGTGTAAAATCCTGCACCTGCTCTAATTTGAAACCCATGTCTTTGGTTTCCGCAGCGAGGTTCGCCATTTCTTCTTCAGTCGATCCAGGATGGCTTGAAATAAAGTAAGGAATCAAAGGTTGATTGAGTCCATGTTTTTTATTATAAAAATCATACTTCTTTTTAAACTCATAAAAATGTTTGAACGAAGGTTTCCGCATCACTTTTAGCGTCTCATCAGATGTATGCTCCGGCGCGACTTTTAATCGCCCACTTACATGACAAGTGACCAACTGCTCCATATATTCATCGCCACTACCATCTGAGTTTTTATTATACGAATCCGACAATAAATCATAGCGAATCCCACTACCAACAAATGCTTTTTTGACTTCCGGATGCGCATCCACTTTTTTATAAATCTCTGTAAGTGGTTTATGGCTGGTATCGAGATTACTACATACTACTGGGTGAATACAAGAAGGCGCTACACAACGATCGCAAATCGATTGCACCTTACCTTTCATCCGATACATGTTTCCAGATGGTCCTCCAAGGTCACTAATATAACCTTTGAAATCCGGCATCTTCGTCACCTCTTCCACTTCTTTCATAATCGACTCTTCCGAACGGCTGGCAATAAACTTTCCTTGATGCGCAGAGATCGTACAAAAACTACAACCACCAAAACATCCACGATGCATATTTATAGAAAAGCGAATCATTTCATAAGCAGGAACGGAACCTCGCTTTCTGTATTTAGGATGCGGTGTTCGGGTATAGGGCAAATCAAAAGAGGTATCAATTTGTTTTTCCGTCATCGGAGGGTATGGCGGATTGATAATCAAATGATGATCTCCACAACCTTGAATCAAACGTCTTGCATTAACCTTATTCGACTCTTGTTCGATATGCTTAAAATTAGCAGCAAAGCTTCTTTTATCTCTTAGGCATTTTTCGTGTGATGATAAATGAAAATCTTCCCAATTTTTATTTAGAGGGAGATCCGATTTCCTGGGATGTAAAACGGCAGTTTGCGGAATCGTTTTGATAGACTCAAAAGGCACTCCTTTTTTCAGCAAACGAATCAATTCTCGCAAAGGCATTTCGCCCATTCCGTAAACAATCATATCCGCACCACTAAGACTTAAGAAATTCGGAAAGAGTTTATCTTCCCAATAATCATAATGGGTGACTCGACGCAAAGAAGCTTCTATCCCTCCTACCACTACCGGAACATCCGGGTATAGTTTTTTCAAAATCTCGGTATATACCTTACCAGCATAATCTGGTCGGAAGCCTGCTGATCCACCTGGAGTATACGCGTCGGTAGATCGCTTTCTCCTCGAAGCAGTATAATGGTTGACCATTGGATCCATACAGCCAGAAGTGACGCCGAAGAACATTTTGGGTTTTCCAAACTTTTTGAAATCCCGCAAATCATCCTTCCAGTTCGGTTGCGGCACAATTGCAATTCGAAGTCCTTCGCTTTCCAAAATACGTCCAATCACCGCTGTACCAAAGGCTGGATGATCGACATAGGCATCTCCCGAAATCAGAATGACATCTAATTCCTCCCAGCCTCTCAGCTCCAGTTCTTTCTTCGTGATTGGCAACCAATCTGTTACGGGACGATTTTGTTCCATGATTTACATTTAAAGATATTGCAAAGATATAACTAATAAATGACAGAAAGGTTGATAAATTCCAAGCTAGCAGTTTAATTTCCTTGCCAGCACAATCAAATGAATCTGTTGCTCCTCTTCCCCTTTTGGGTATTTCTTTTTAAAAATACAGATGATTTCGAAGCCATTTTTGGTTAATTCAGCTTTTAAAAAGCTTTCGGAATGATAATAAACATACGCGTTATCGCCTGTGCTCCCTGTTTCAAAACCAGAAGTTTCGTAATCTCCTTCAATCGTACTTAAATAAATCACCCCCTCTTCATTTAGCAAAATAGCAGCATCCTGAATCAATTTTTCAACATCCTCTTTAGATAGATATGGCAGGCAAAAGCCAACCATCATTCCATCAAAACGTTCTGTAATTTGGTTCATCATCCGGCAGTCCATGACCTCGAAGAGAACAGAAGGATTATTCTGTCTTGCTAAATCAATCATGCTTGGAGCAATGTCAATTCCAAGAATCTGAAATTCAGGATTTTTAGAAAGAAGGTAACGAGTGATGTTTCCTGGGCCGCAGCCAATTTCTAGGATAGTGCTTTTCTCGTTTTCAAATTGTGTGCAAAAGAGATCGTAGGAATCATCATACAGATCCAAATCCATAAATTTTTCCTGATATAAATCAGCGATTTTATTCCAGGTTTCAAAAGTGATCTTATATCGATCCATTTAAGAGTAAGTTCGGTTACTTATAGGATTCTAATATTTCTGCTTTTATCCAATAAATATTTCCCAGCCCATTATCTATTTCTTTCAGTCGATCAATGAAAGCAGTATAATCTCTTGCTTTTTCAGTATGGTAGGCTTTCATCTGATAACTGGTCCAAAAGAAATACTTTCCATCAGGGCTTATCATCGGGCAATATTCAAAAGCTTCGGAATTTATCTGTTCGCCCATATTAACCGCTTTTTTCCAATTTCCATTTTCTTTAAAACTTATGTATAAATCTCCTCTCCCCAAATCATCTTCTCGGCCCCAGCTCATAAAGATAAGCGTATTGCCATCTGGCGAAATATAAGGATCGCCTTCTCCGGTCGGAGAATTAATTGCATCGCCTAGGTTTTCAACCACATATTTTCCATCTACTAATTTTGCTTCATAGATATCTCCGTAACCTTTACCGCCGTCATAATTTCCAGAATAAAAAATAGATCCTTCCCTGGTCACCGAAACATAGAATTCGTTCTTCTCCGTATTGATCGGTGCTCCTAGATTTTTCGCAGCACTCCAACCCGTAGCCGTTTTTTCAACCATCCATATATCAAAATCTTTTGGCTCCTTTGATGTCCCATCCAAAGGTCGTTTCGAAATGAAATACATTTTTGTACCATCTGGAGAGAAAAATGGATCCGCGTCGCTATAGCTTCCTGAGAAAGGTGCTACTTCAGGCCCTTCCCATTCATCTTTTTGATTTTTTTTATAAAAAACAATCGTATAAAAATTTCTTCCGGGATCAGCAATGGTAAAGTAAAACTCCTGGCCATCCGGTGAAAAAACGGCATTTAGCTCTTGAAATTCTCGAGAGACAATTCCTTCCGCAAAGATTTCTGCAGAAGTACTTCCTGTTAAGCCAAAATAATCTCCAGAGATCGTTTTTTCCTTTTCTTGAGGAGCAGTAGATTCAGTCGGTGTACATGCTGAAAACAGCATAAAAAACAAGCATGATATTTGAATAGATTTAAATATGTTATCCATAAGCTAAGGGTATTATTTTAGTACTATTTACTAAGATATCGCTAATATACTACTGAAACAGTGCTTTTTTGTCACAAAACAATACGATCAAACGTTAATGTACTAATAAAGAATACTTAAAATCAATTCCTATTTAAAAAGCTAAAAATAAAATAACATACCTTTGACGCAGTTTTTAAAGAAATTTTGAACCCTTAAGAAGCCATATCTAGTACATATAAAAATATTTTTTCACTAAGTAGTAAGCCAAACCCGCTCCGATGAGTCTGACACGACTATCGGAGTCGTCGACCTGCTCCGCGATCGGGCAGGAAATTGATATACAAGCAATTTTAGTTTGGCACATAATCTAACATATATTCTTAAACACTTTTCAGACAAAAATCGATTTGTTTGATTTCAGAAAATTCTTTTAAAAATGAAAAAAATTCAATGGCTATTTTCAAGCTTAATTTTAATGTCTTTTGTTTTTTCAATGTCCAGTTGCGCCGAAGATGATCTTGGAGGTGGCACTGATCCAAACCCTATTGGCCCTTCTATTTCGATTACCGCACAGCCGGCTACTGTCGTAACTGATCTGGGTAGCGACATTACCGTTAGTGTTAGCGCAACTAAAGGAGATAACCAAATTAGATCTATCACTGTTTTAGAAAACGGGGCAGTCCTTGATGGATCGAGAGTTCAATTAGTAAATGGTATTTCAGCAAATCCATTGGTAGCAGCAGGTAGTGATAAAGACGGATTAACTTGGGACATTGCGATCACCACAGATTCACAATGTGGAACTTATACCTACTCATTTAGAGTAGAAGATGACAATGGCCTCACGGATGAGACTTCTTTTATAGTTGATTTGGAATCTGAAGTTGGTCCTACTGTTGCCTTTAATGTTACGCCTCCTGTAGGTGTAGGTAGTTTAGGCCAAATTATCGAAGTAAACCTAAATGCTGTAAAAGGTGATTTACCACTTAATAATGTAACTATTTGGGAAGATGGTGTACTTGTAGATGCAAGTAGAGTTGATTTTAATGGCAATTTTGCGAATCCAATCGATGTGACTGGCGCAGATGTAGATGGATTCAATTGGATCGTTAATTTAGCGGCTCATAGTGAAGAAGGTACTAAACCATATACGGTCCAGCTAGAAGATGACTGCAGCATGGTTAGTGCCGCTGATTTTAATTTAACCGTTTCACTATCAACAAGTATTTCAA
>CAYXQH010000029.1:0-19774 GCA_964467425.1 uncultured Saprospiraceae bacterium | reverse complement strand
CAAAAATGACTAGTGCTTCGCCATTACTTTCTAAATGATAAATCTGATGATTTTCAAAAAAGCGAATGATTTCATCTGTAAAAAATGATCGAATCTCAGACTCCATCTTTCCCGTAATCAGGAATTTTTTAGAAAAATCTGGAAACATCTCAAAATCTATATCTTTATACCCCGTAAACGCCATCACTCGGTCAAATATCTTTTCAACTACCCCCTCTTTTTCCATGGTAAAAACGGGTATTTTTTTATTCAACTTTAAGACCATTAGCGTTGTATTAAACGTCTCAGCCGTAAAAGCGGCACCTTCATTGAAGGTTACATCTGCAATTTCCCAAGACACATTCAAATCTTTAAATGTTCCTTTAAGACAATTTGATTTGCGTTCAATAGGTCTAATTTCAAAAAAGTGAAAATTCTTTAAGTAAGTAGTATTCCAATCTACCTGATTCGCGTATTGATAATCTTTTTCATTTGCTAAATTTTGTAATCGAGTTTGCCTTGGCGATAATTTACTGGGCGTACTGTTTAAACAAATCTTTAAAGCTCTATTATGAGTAGAGGAGGAAACATGCGAATCCAATCCTTTTATTACGACTTTACCACCCGTATCTTTCTGCATTTTTAAATAATCTACCAGGTAATCCATATAAGTTATACCTACCAGTCTTGTCTCCGATAAATCAATATCGACATCTGCCCCAGAAGGAATTTGAGCTACTAATTTATCGGCTTTCAAGATACCCAAGAAATTCGCAATCCCTTTAATTTTTAAATCGTAGCTACCATCTGGTTTCTTAACTAAATCTGAACCTGACCTAAAAATCATTTTAAAAAATCGAGGTATGGACACCTTCGCCAATAACATATGAGTGACCATTGCCAATAATAATCCACCAAATAATCCAATTAATAAATTAGTAAAAAGAGTCAAAACCATTGTACCAACAAAAAATACTAATTGCTCGGTTCCTTGATTATAAATTTGTTTGAAGACTGCAGGCGAAGCCAATTTGAACCCAGCATAAACCAATAAAATAGCAAAGGCACATAAAGGAACTTGTCCTAGTATCGGGCTTAAAAGCAAAATAAAAACCAATAACAAAAGCCCTTGGTACATATTAGACCATTTCGTTTTGGCTCCGTTATGAATATTGACGGTACTTCGAATAATCACAGCAATAATTGGCAAACCTCCAATCATCCCAGCTACCATCGTACTCAATCCGATCCCTGTCAAATCTTTATTCAAATCCGTTTTTCGTTTGTAAGGATCAATTTTATCCACTGCTTTCGCGATGGCTAATGATTCAATACTCGTAATCACTAAAATAGAAAATGTGGTCGTCCAAAACTCAATAGTGCCAATCATTCCAAAATTCGGATAATATACAGAGTCCAGAATTTTATCAGGCATATCCAATAATAAAACTGGACCTAATTCATAATCCTTTCCAAAAAATGAAAGTATGTGATCATCAAAGAAATTGAATAGATAAACAAAGGGAATTGAAAAGACAATCACCCAAATTGGTGTCGGTAGAAAGTGGAAAACCCGGTAACTAATTTTCGAGTGAAATAGTAATATTAGTAGACCTACCAAAGAAATAATAAGTACAAATGGATTGGTTTGTGGTAAGAGCATGACCATATCCACCAAGTTATCAATAGCGCCATTCGATTTATCAGCACCGGTTGCTAATGCAACATGAATTTGATTTGCAAAAATGTAAATTCCGATTGCAGCTAAAATCCCGTGGATTACGGAGGAATGGAAAACATCTGCTAAACGCCCCAACTTCAATATACCCAATACCACTTGAAAAGCACCAGAAACGACTACTGCTGCCAATACATAATTAAAGGCTTGGCCTGTTCCATCATCCATTGCGGCAAAGCCCAAAAGTAATACTGCAATGACTCCTTTTGCAGGTCCATTGACTGAAATATGGCCTCCTCGATACAGTGTAGTAACAACACCGCCTATGATGGCTGAAAAAATTCCTGCCATCGCTTCAGCACCTGCCGCTAAAGCAATCCCTATAGAAAGCGGTAAAGCAATAAGCGCGACACTTACTGCCGCAATTAAATCGCTTTTCCAATTTTCGATTAAGCCTTGAAAACCTTTTTTTGGTGTAATTTCCATTTATTTCTCTAGCCTCTATTATAAATCTCGCTTCAAAGCGCGTAAAATAATAAATATTCGGAATTATTTGGAATGAATGAGCTACGATATTTTAGATTATATATTAAAAGCAATAGCACATCCTGGTCCTTTTTGAAAACTACGTTCGTTAAAACAGCCTTTTAAATGGATAAGCAAAGAGTTATTTTATTGTTTTCAATCACTTAGGAAGTAATCTGTTCCTCGATTTCAGCGATTACATCGATAGCATTTTGGTAGGTTTCATTCATTGCTGCGGCATTATCTTTTCCGGCGAAAAGTGCCATTTCACAAGTTTTAATGATTTGCATGAATTTATCGATACTATTTGCAGTAACATCAAGTGACTGCATTTTATCATGGACATTTTGTTTCGTTAGCTCAGAATAGGGAATATTGAGTTTATCGCAAATGTATCCGAAAGAAGCTCGAGAGACTTCATCATAATAAGCTTTGCTTTTATTTTCTTCCATAAATACTTTCCCTTGAGCAAGTCTTTTCTGAGCGACTTTGATGGCTTGCCTTTTTTTGAGTTCAGCAGCATCTATATTTCCTTTACTAGCTTCTACCTGATGCTTAACGATCACACCTCCCAATAATAAAAAAGGAAAAACAAACAGGCTCCAAAACAAATAAGAACAAATAAAAGGTTGGCCATTTTTACTTAGCGCTACATTCGTCTTTATCGTTCGGATATCTTCTTTTTTAATATTTTCATTTACATTGGCGATTACTTGTGTCCGATTGAGTTCGCCCTTAGTAACAGAAATCGGAAAATTTTCAGACTTCAATGTAATATATTTCAAACTATCCGAATCAAAATAACTAAAGGCTGAATTAATAATAAATGTTCCAACTTCTTTTGGTAAGATTAAATATTCAAAAACTTTTTTCCCATTTAGCTCACTATTACTTTCAAAAGAATTGTCTTCTAGAGTTTTAGGCTCATAGACTTCAAATTTATCCGAAATTTGCAAGTCGGGTGCCTGTACTTGTTTGATGTCCCCATTACCTTCGATATACATGCGCATCGTAATGGCATCATCCGTGCTCAATTTATTTCGATTAATAGTGGTTCTCATCTCAAATTTCCCAACTGCTCCGGAAAAAGAAGGCGGTGGCTCAGGTAAAGAACTTACCACAACTTTTATCGTATCTGTTGTTGTTTGAAAAGTGGTTACTTTAGGAACTGAAAATATACTCCTTTTTTGCTCTCCTCCTATTGCAATAGAAATATTCATCTGCAAAGGGTCAATTAAAAACACACCAGCCTGTTGAGGAAATAGTGCAACTTTCTTAATGAGCTTAGTGGTGTACTGAACACCATCGACTACTTCCTGAATTTGTCGACCATTATATCGGCGGACTTCATGCGCATAAAATCCAGGGTATTCAGATTCTGTAGCGACATTATAGGATTCAATATTTCTGGAAGTATATAATTTATAATCAAGAATGATTTGTTCTCCTATTTTCGATTCTTCTTTGTTTAAAATCGCTTTTACAAAAACGCCCTCGCCTAATTCTTTATCCAATTCTTGCTTGGTAGATGCAGAAGAGTTTTTCCCTTTCAAGACTTCTACTTGAATCGGTCTTGTTCGATAGTTCTTTCCTTCAATGACCGCAGTTGCTGCTGGTATAATATACTTTCCTATTTTTTTGGGTTGCAAAGAGTATGATAATCCATAAGATTGCGTTCGTTTTCCATTTTCTATAAAAACTCTACTATTCTCATTCGGCCCACTCATTACCTCAAAGTCTTTGAAACTCGGTGGATTAAAACTTGTCATACTGGCATTATGCACGGTAAACTGTACTTCAAAAAAACCACCTAATACTATCTGTCTGGCATCTGAGCTCGCTTCGAAACGAACATCCTGTGCCCATCCGATTCCAGAAATAAATAATAGTACTATTAGTGTAAAATACTTACGGGTCATTTTTTATTCTTCAATTTTATCAACACAGTCATTCTTTCTATATCCTATATGTTTTACGCTTTTTCTTTGGCTTTGTTTTTTTCTTTTTTTCTTCTTTATTGAATGGGGCAGGAAAATCAAAAAACGAATCAAAGGATCGTTGTTGCCTTTGTGGATTTTGAATGATTCCTTCCGGATTTGGTGCTACTTTAATTTCGAGCGGTTCTGTTTCAAAAATTTTTCCACCAATTTCAACATTTGCAGGTTCAATAAAAAACTGCCCTTCTTCTTTGGGTGCGAGATAATAGGAATAACTCAGACTTTGGGTCGTTGTTCCATTCATCATACTAAAACTCGAAGATTGATTTGGCCCTCCGACGATAGCGAAGCCTTGAAAGCTTGGTGGCTCAAAATTTTTAGCATCTCCATTTTCGATCGAAAAAGTCACTTGAAAATAATTTCCAATAAGGATAGAATCTGCACTCACTGTTACGGAGAACTCTGCATCCTGGGCTGTAATAGTACTTAAGCCAAGTAAGCTGAATAGTGATATTAGTAAAATTCTCATGCTAATTATTATGTGGTGTACTTAAGTAATGATCCGCAATTATCTTAAAAATTAAAAGCATCAGTCAATCGTTTATGAAATGTGGTTATGATCTTTAACTATATAACTACATCTTCAAATCACCAGTCTTTTGCAGATTTTGATTTTTGTCGTTTTCCTTTTCTCATTTTTTCCTGCACCTTTTGCTCTTCTGCTTCACTAACCTCCAATAACTTTCTTGCCTCTTCTTTTGTCAAATTTTTCTCTTCCAGATCTCTTGGTTCATCTTGCGGTTGCTGTTCTCCATCATCTTCTCTCTCTTGTTGCTGCTGCTCTTGTTCTTGCGGTTGCTGCTGCTGCTGCTGCTGTTGTTGCTGATCATCTTCACCATCCCCTTGTTGCTGCTGTTGTTGTTGCTGCTGTTGTTGAATGAGTTTTTGCTGAGCAAGCGCTAAGTTTTGTTTCGTGTCAATATCCTTCGGATTCAAGCGCAAAGCATCTTTATAGGCATTAATACTTTTATCAAAAGCTTGATGATTATAATAGGCATTCCCAAGATTATGATAGGCATTAGATTTCATTTCATTGTTCGTAGCCTTATCTGCAGCTTCTAAATATTGACTAATGGCTTCTTCATAACGTTTTTGCTGGTAGATAGAATTTCCAAGATTAAATTTTCCTTTAGCAGAAGGGTCTTTAAGGTTAGCCTTTCTATAACTTTCTTCAGCTTCCGAAAATTTATTTTCTTTGTACTTCGTATCTGCCTCCATTCTATGCTGATGCCCGTTCTGACTATAGGATTGCACCAATATAAAAAGGAAGCTTATCGTTAATAAATACGTTTTCATAATTAAATATTTATTTTTTCTGGCTGGAGGCTTTAAAAAAGTCTTTATTACCAAACCATCGATTCTTACGATATGAAATTACAAATTCAATAAGTAAAAATAATAATCCCGCTGCAAGAAAATATTGAAAATAGCTTTCAAATTTTGAAAAAGATCGCTGTTCAAACTCCCTCTTTTCTAATTTTTCAATTCTTTCTTTTAAAGCATTAATCACTTTTTCACCATCTACTAAATTATAATAAACGCCATTTCCTGCCGCCGCAATATCTCCTAACATTTGTTCATTGAGACTGGTTCGAACAGGATTGCCTGTTTTATCCATTTTAAATCCTGCTTGACCAGCATAATACATCGGAATATATCCGCCACCTGCTGTACCTACTCCTACTGTAAAAATCATCAAGCCATTCTCCTGCGCTTCTTTCGCTCTTGCCAGGGTTTCCTCATCGTGATTTTCACCATCTGTAATGATAATGAGTGCTTTGTGATGTTTATTGTCTTCTTCAAACGATGTTTCCGCCAAATCTATGGCCTCACTAATCGCTGTACCTTGCGTCGGTGCTTGTTTAGTATTTGCACTTCTCAAAAATAATTGTGCTGCTGCATAATCGGTCGTCAAAGGCATTTGCAAATAGGCATTTCCAGCAAAAATAATCACCCCCATTCGCTCTCCTTTCAAACCGCTCACCAGATTTTGACAGAAATTTTTTGCTCTTTCCAGACGACTTGGGCTGATATCTTGAGCCAGCATACTTTGCGAAATATCCAAAGCGATAAACACATCGATACTTTTCCTTTGCACCTTTTCCTTTTTCGTACCCCATTGAGGATTAGATAGTGAAACAATAGCCAAAGTCAAACCAAGTAATAGTAGAACGAATTTCAGGGTATGTTTGTATTTTGAAATCTGAGGAATAAGCTGTTTTACTAATGAAAAATCACCAAATTTCTGAATGGCTCTTTTCCGAAAATAACGCATAGCGATATAAACAACAATCAAGACAGGAATGATTGCCAGGTAATTTAAATAATCGATATTTTCGAATTGAAACATATATTTTATAATATTCTATTCCTATAAAAACATCTAGGGAATTGCCCTAAGAACTGTATACCGCAAAAGGAATTCTATTAATAAAAAAATAATTCCCCATATAACAAAGCGATGAAACTCCTCGCTATATCTTTTTATCGTAGTGACTTCAATTTCTGTCTTTTCTAATAAGTCAATGTCTGTATAAATTTGCTCCAGACTTTGCTCATCTGTTGCTCTAAAATATTTGCCTTTAGTAGATTCTGCGATCTTACCCAACAATTCCTCATCAATCTTAACAGGGGACAATCCAAAAACGTATTGACCATTACTATTACGCCTGACTGGAGCAAATGCTTTTCCTCGAGTACCAACACCAACCGTATATACTTTCACATCAAACTCTTTTGCGATTCCTGCTGCTGTCATCGGCTGAATATACCCTGCATTATTATCCCCGTCTGTCAACAAAATAACAACTTTGCTTGTCGCCTCACTATCTTTCAAACGATTGACTGCAGCTGCAAGTCCCATACCGATGGCGGTACCATCTTCTAAGACACCACATTTTAAGCCTGCTAAAAAATCTTTTAAGACACGATGGTCTGTAGTCAGCGGACATTGTGTAAAAGCTTCTCCTGCAAACACCGCAAGACTGATACGATCATGCTCTCTTTTATCAATAAAGTCGGCGGCCACTTGCTTACTTACCTCTAATCGATCTGGTTTGAAATCCTGTGCCAGCATCGAACTGGATAAATCTATTACCAAAGCAATATCAATTCCATCTGCTTTTATTTTTTGTTCTTTCAGTGTTTGCTGTGGTCTTGCTAAAGCAATAATAAAACAAATCACAGTTAGCATTCGAAGGATAGGAAGTATTGCTCGTAATTTACCTCGCCAGGAAGACATATCTTGAACAGCCTCCAGACTTGGCATTTTTAAAGTTGGATACCTCTTTTTATATTCAAAAAAATACCAAATCCCTATCAATGGGATCAATACCAAAAGACCTAAAAGACCTGGGTTTACAAAATTGATATTTTCTAAAATTAGATACATAGAGAATTAAACTACATTTTTTTAAGTACAATAGTATCTGCAATCATATCATGCAGTCCCTGTTTTTGTTTATTAAACAAAAGAGGCAAAAAGGGTAAAAACAATAATAAATATGAAAACACTTTTACAAAAAATCTAGCAAAGGCATAAATCAAGGATACACTACTTCCGTCCACATGAACGACTTCGATACCTACAATCATTTTCCCAAGTGTTTGTTTCTTCTTGCTGTGAAAAAGTGCGAAATAGAAAAACCCAAGAAAAAAGTATATCAATAGTGTTATAAAAAACACAGTAGGTAAACCAGTGGTAGTTACACTTACAAACATCCAAACTAAGAAAAACAAAAAGCCAAAAATCATTTGAAAAATAACGCCGTCAATGATGTATGCCAAAAATCGAGCCCCCGGATGCGCATACTTCGCTGTCAGAAGTATTGTTTCCTGTGTGCCTGGTGCAGCAGTTCTTAATTGATTTTCTTCCTGAAAAGAAACAGTCTTTTTGGTTGATCCAACAATTTCCTCAGCATAGCCCATCAAACGGGTATGCATTTCCTCCGCAGGTTTAGCTTTTGCAAATTTCACCATATCTGCCAACTGCAACATCTCCCGCATTTTTTCAACCAAACTATTTGGAAAATCTACTTTTTTTAAATCACTCAAAATAACGCTACTCGTCGATTCAAGTGCAGGAGTTTCATAACGATTTTCAATATACTCTCTGATGATATAAGTTAGTTGACTTTGATATGCCTTCACCTCTCCTTTTTGCCAGAGTCCTTGATTTTTCAATTCTGCAAGTTTGAGAAAAGCAATTTTGTGGGCAGGTCGTTTGACCAAACTGATTAGCGGAGGGGCTTGTCTTTTTTTAACGATGAACAAGATCAAAGCTATGATTCCTCCAAATACTAATACAAAGGCCAGTAAAATATAAAGTACTGGAAGTAAGTCTGAAAGCTGCCATTGCTCCTCTACGATATCTTTGATTGGGGCTATCTGTATTGTATCACGAGCTGCTGTTTGTTCAATGGGCGAACTCACCAATAGTGTCAATTTATTTGTTGCTCTGGTAAATCGTGTTTCCTTCTTATCGAAAATGAATCGAATCTGGGGAATAAAATACACCCCTTCTTTCCAACAAGTCAGCGTAACATATTTCCGGTAGGTAGTCGTCCCCGCAGCTTCCAAGGTCTCCCATTCTGTTTGTTCCAGAATCTCCAGCAAACCTGGTTCCTGGTCTTCTTTAGTTTGATCTATTTCCGAGAAAATAGAATCCAGAACCGTAAGATCAGTTCCAAACATTTCCGTATCAGATGGGTATTCAGCTTCGAGGTGTAATCGGGCATGATCGCCGATTAGTATTTTACTATTATCTAGTGCAGCGGAAACCTTTACTTGTGATTGTACATTCAAGCATCCGATCAACAGCCAGCATATCAATATGAATGAACGCATTATTTTGTTCTTTTCTTAAAAAACTTTAGGAGTGCATTGACATAAGGTTCATCGGTTCGAATACTCACCATGTCTGCTCCACTTTTCAAAAAAGTACTTCTAAAATAAGCGAAATGTTCTTCATACCATTTCGCATACTTTTTCCGGGAAGCATAAAAAGCAGTGTCAAGCCAACTCGCTTTTCCTGTTTCAGAATCAACTGCACGAATCAAACCAATATTTGGTAACGATTCTTCTCTAGGATCGACAATATGCAAGCCGACAATGTCATGTCTTCGGGAAGCAATTCGAAGGGGATTTTCATAGTCTTTTGCAAGAAAGTCAGAAAGCAAAAAACATATACTTCGCTTTTTTATCACATTATTAAAAAATTCCAAAGCTTTCCCAATATCTGTTCCTTTATTACTTGGTTCAAAATTTATCAACTCCCGAATGATTCGCAAAATATGTTGCTTCCCTTTTTTAGGAGGAATAAATTTCTCTGGTTTATCTGAAAAGAAAAGCACTCCAACTTTATCATTATTATTTATTGCTGAAAAAGCAAGAACTGCACAAATTTCAGTAAGGATTTCATTTTTCATTTGATTAACCGTTCCGAAGAAAGAAGACTGACTCACATCAATAAGCAACATCACCGTTAATTCTCGTTCTTCTTCAAAAATTTTCACATGTGGATCACCTGTTCGAGCGGTTACGTTCCAATCTATATTTCTAACATCATCCCCATATTGATAATCCCGAACTTCACTAAAAGACATCCCTCTTCCTTTGAAAGCACTATGGTACTCTCCAGAAAAAATGTGTTTACTCAAGCCCTTCGTCTTGATCTCAATCTTCCGTACTTTTTTTAGTAGCTCGCTTGTTTCCATGATATAAGTTAGGAAGTGATTAAGGTACTTCGACCGTATTAAGAATTTTATTGATAATATCTTCTTGAGTAATATTTTCAGCTTCCGCTTCGTAGGTCAGGCCAATTCGATGACGCATTACATCATGGCAAATATTTCGTACATCTTCCGGAATAACATAACCACGTCTTTGTATAAAGGCATAAGCTTTTGCTGCTCTTGCGAGGTTGATACTTGCTCTTGGTGAGCCACCATAATTAATCATGGGAGCCAGATTTTTTAGTCCGTATTCTGCTGGCTCTCGAGTAGCAAAAACAATATCAATAATGTATTGCTCAATCTTCTCATCCATATAGATTTTTTGAATAACCTCTCTTGCTTTGAGGATCGTCTTCGGATCGACTACTGCTTCAATTTTCTTAAAAGCTTCGCCGAGAAGATTCAATCGAATAATTTGACGTTCTTCATCCTTTGTAGGATAACCAATTTTCACTTTCAACATAAAACGATCGACCTGAGCTTCCGGTAAAGGATAGGTGCCTTCTTGTTCAATTGGATTCTGCGTCGCGAGTACTAAAAAGGGCTCCGTTAATCCGAAGGTTTCTTTTCCAATCGTTACCTGCCGTTCTTGCATCGCTTCTAATAATGCACTTTGAACTTTCGCTGGCGCACGGTTGATCTCATCTGCTAGAATAAAGTTCGCGAAGATGGGGCCTTTCCGAACTGTAAATTCATTTTTATTCGGATTATAAATCATTGTTCCGATTATATCCGCGGGAAGAAGATCAGGTGTAAATTGAATCCGGCTAAAGTCCGCATCAATAGATGACGCTAACGTTTTAATCGCTAATGTTTTTGCCAATCCTGGTAAACCCTCTAATAAGACATGACCTTTGGCTAACAAACCAAGGAGTAATCGCTCAATCATATGGTGCTGTCCCACAATAACTTGAGCTGTTTGCTCATTTAACTTTTCAATAAAAGCACTTTCAATGTAAATTTGTTGATTGATGGCTTCAATATCTACCGATTGTTGCATATTAAACTAAATTTGTAATGAATAGAAAATGAGCTCAGGAAGTGTTCGATTCTTCTAGTTTTTATAACAGAAAAGGAATAAACCTGTTCATTTGCTTTTTGACCTCGCAAATTTCTAAAAATTAAGCATATTTTTATAATTGAAAAGGGTGATTATGAGTATAATACGTATTAAAAAAGCTGTTTTCGCTATAAAGAATAATTTCAATCACTAAATTCATAAACAGAATGATAAAAAAGGTTCATATAAAAGTTATTTTTCTAAGCCTCCTTTGTATTGGTTTTGCTTCTATTGTCAAGGCTCAAGAGCTTTCAAGATCGGAACGAAAAGCCGCTGCAAAAGAAGCTATTAAGACATTAAAAGATGGAACACTAGTCCTACGTTTGAAAAGTAAGAACAATAAAATAACAGCGATTGAAAAATTATTGTCATCAAAAGATTTAAACGAAGCAACTAGAAACAGGCTTCGAAAAAATTTAAAATCAACTATTGAGCAACGAAATAAGTATAATGTTTCCCTGACGCAGGCCTTTGAAAATCACTATTCCTTTTCGAATATTTACTATATGTATGATACGGCGAGTGTAAGTTTGAAAAGAGGTGTGACAAGTGGTATTTTTTTAGACAATAGTTTGGAGTTAGACCCTGCGATCAAAATACCTGATGGTGATTTCTTTGTTATAAAAACAGGTACTACAGATTCCTCTTCTACAACAGGCGTTGAGGCTCTTGTCATCATGGATAAAAACCTAAAAGATTTAGAGCGACCATTCCCATATTATGTCAGGATCAATAGTATCGGTAGATTATTTACCCGGATTTTCAACCATCGGAATCTGGTCAAAAAAGATTCGAAACAAGTAGTTATGAAACTGGAGCGAAATCTGCGATCTTATAATGGTGAATTGGAGTAAGACTGTTCGGTGTTCGGTGTTCGGTGTTCGGTGTTCGGTGTTCGGTGTTCGGTGTTCGGTGTTTAGAAAAAGTTTCACTTTAAAGATTTAGTGCTTTTCCGTGTCATTTACATTTATACTAAACCTGCCCGAACTAACGTCCATTCAGGCGGGCAGGTTTGCAATTTTTTTTTAATTTCTCCCAGCCATTACTCCTCCATCCACATCAATGATTGATCCTGTAATCCAAGCAGAATTATCAGACAATAAAAACAAAATAGATTGAGCAATATCCTCAGCTGTTCCGTTTCGTCCAATCGGGTGAAAGTTATTAAATCCTACTAGTGCTTCTTTTGCTGCTTCTTCGCTTCCAAAAACGCCATGATAAACGGGTGTATCCACTACTGCCGGAGATACCGCATTTACTCGAATCTTATGATCGGCAAGTTCCATTGCTAGATGCTGTGTCAAGGAATGCAGTCCTGCTTTTTGCATGGAATACGCAGAAGATGGCGTAGCTTTTACGGCTTGTTTTGCCCACATCGAACCAACGTTCACAATTGATCCTCCATCACTATTTTTCATTGCTTTCGCTGCTGCCTGGCTAATAAAGAAAAAGCCTCGATTTAAATCTAAATACGAATCATAATCAGCAGGTGTATGCTCTAGAAATGGCTTAGGCCCAAAAATCCCCGAAGCGTTTACCAAATAATCAAGATTACCTAACTGTGCTATCTTAGCGGTTAGATTTGCCACGGCTTCTCTGTTCGTAATATCGACTTTGTGCTTAACCAAATTAGGGGCATCTGCTATTTTATCCGGGCTTCTTCCAACGATGTGTACTGTTGCTCCTTGCTCAAGAAGGGCAGTTGCTGTGGCTTTTCCAATTCCACTAGTTCCTCCAATAATTAGTGCTGTTTTTGAATTAAAATTAGACATAAGTATGATTTTTATACAGACAAGTCTGTCTTTAGGTTAATAAAAAAATAGATCAAATAATAAACACATCAAAGCAAATTAGAATACTCAAAAAGCTATTTTAGAAGCATTCCTTGCTTTGAATCGTAAAATTACATAAAATAAACAGACCAGTCTGTCTTTTGTTTAACAAAAAAACAGTTTTCTTATTTTTCAAGGTTTAAAAGTATGCTTTTAAGGATATCTATGCTTTCATAAATAGGCCAGGCATCATTCTGTAAATGGCTTTCGGAAACGGCACTTTCGTACAATAAATAAATTCGAGTAGCTAATTTATTCCCCTCTTCATCACTTAAAGCGGTCTTATTTTCTTTCACTAATTCCTTGATAAAATCCAGGAGTAAATTCTTATTCGTTTTTATTTTAGTTCTGATTCTGGTATTGTCCCGAGGGACCTCTGCTAATGTTCTAATGCACCAACATCCATTGAATCCACTATCTTGAAAGAAGGGAATTAGAAAAGACAAAACTGCGGTAAGTCGATCATCACCTTTAGGCTCTGCATTGCAAAAGGCTTCAATATTTTTTAGCAACTCTTCATCTCTGGCGTCCAGATAAGCAATGCATAAATCTTCTTTGGATTTGAAATGACTATACAAGGTTGCTTTAGCAATACCAGCTTTTTCGATGATCTCATTAATACCGGTGAGATTATATCCTTTGTCGTAGAATAATTCTGAAGCAGTCTTGATGATTAAATCGCGTGTATCACTTTTCATACTTATTTAACAGCTTAGTCTCAATTTGGTTTATTATTTTTTTTCTTCTTCTATTTCTTGAATTTTGCCTTCTTCCAAAAGCGGAACCGGACTAGAGCTATCGATCGGCTCCAACAAATCAGGACGAGCAGGTCGATCCGGAGCATTTGGACGGCTCATTGTATCTTGAATAACTTTAAGTGCTTTAGCTCTCGAGATAATGATAGAGTCCGCTCGTTCTCCAGCTTCTTTCATAATTCTATCTTCGCATTTTTTTATTCTGATATTTCGATAGCGATCCGTTTTCTTCCGAACAGCTTCTTCTAATAATTGATCGATTGTTTTTGGGGTGTTTGAATCCTGAAAGCTCATTAAAAAAGCGGCAACTATTAAAACAAGCAACAGGACCAGGCTAGTTTCTCTTTGCATCTTTTTCAATTTTTCGTTTAATTTCTGCCATGCGTTCTGCAACAATAGAATCCGTTAACACATTAATTCTTTCGGCAAATTTTATATCGCATAAACTATCTTCTTCTGCACGGATCAATTTAGTTCTTGCTTGAGCAATACTATCAATGACTTTGTTATGAGATCGTGAAAGTCTAGGGTCATCTTTTATACATGATATAAAAGGGCTACAGAAAAAAAGAATCGTAAAAATGCTATGTATAATTTTTTTATTCATCCTTATCAATCACTTTTTTTCGCAGTTCGAAATTTTTACCAAGGTAAACTTTCCGGACCATTTCGTCAGCCGCTAACTCTTCGGCTGTTCCTGCTTTCAAAATATTACCTTCAAACATCAAGTATGCTCGATCTGTTATAGATAGGGTTTCCTGAACATTATGGTCAGTGATCAGAATTCCGATATTTTTGGTTTTCAACTTAGAAATAATTCCTTGAATATCTTCCACAGCAATTGGATCAATTCCAGCAAAGGGTTCATCTAGCAAAATAAAGCTTGGACTAGTTGCCAAAGCTCTTGCAATTTCTGTTCTTCGCCTTTCTCCTCCAGAAAGCGTATCTCCAATACTTTTTCGGACATGGTGTAAGCTAAATTCATCCAGCAAAGTTTCGAGTTTATCTTTTTGTTCTGCTTTTGTCAACTTCGTCATTTCTAAAACAGCTCGGATATTATCTTCTACACTCAATTTTCTAAAAACAGAAGGTTCTTGCGGCAAATAGCCAATTCCTAATTGGGCACGCTTGTACATCGGCAATTCTGTGATATCATCCTGATCTAAAAACACCTTACCGCTAACCGGTTTTATAAAGCCGACCACCATATAAAAAGTAGTCGTTTTACCAGCGCCATTTGGCCCGAGTAATCCAACAATTTCTCCTTGATTTACGAAAATAGAAACTTCCTTTACGACCTTTCGCTTTCCATAAATCTTAACCAAGTTCTCTGACTTTAAAACCATTTGATTTGAGTATTTTAAACAAACATCTTTTTTTAAAACGAATTACAAAAACAAACGTTGCGCCCGCCCCTTCTCTGATGAGTCTAAAACAACTATAAGAGCGTTAGACTGGTACCGAATGATTTATTCTTTGATCGACGTTTCTGATTCGAATTCCCAGCCCTCTACCATGCCTTCTATTTTTTTCGTGAAAAGAGGCTCAGGTTGTCGTTGTTCATCATAATTTCCAGTATCCCATCGGCCATTTCCATTCAGATCTGTAATAATTTCAATTAAATATTGCTTAGCTGGTATCGTTTCAAAAAACTCTTCGAAATCTGAAACCCCCGTTACTGGAAATGACGCTACTAAGTTAGTGTTATTCTTTAGATATAAATTGATTACATATTTTTCTTTAGGATCCAGGTCTTTCACCTTCAAGATTAGATCACCAAACGTTATACGATCCAGCGCTTGATATTCCTGTCGGATAGTGTCCTGATTTTCCAATTGATAAAAATCTGTCACTGCATTAGGCAATAAGACGAGCTCGTAAACCATGTTCTCTTTCCAGCGGTAATTAACCTTCAACTCTTTTTCCTCTAATTCAAGACTAGGAATCACGGGTATTTTGAGTGTATCTTCCAACAATATGACCAGACTGCTATCTATTTTTTGAATAGGATGATTAAATAAAATCCGAGCTTCTTTCGCTGGATTTAATCTAATTACTGGTGCACTACGAACATTCGCGCGCTTGAGCGAATCCTTTTCCAAAAAGTTAGCTTTACCTGATGGCTGAACTAAAAAAGTATCTTTAAACACTTCCCCTTGTTCAACATAAATATTCCATTGGGCAGTATCTTCTTGATTATACCAAACTTTGATAGAGTCTTCTTCTGTTTCTAAAATCACTTCTTGTCCAACACTATCATAGCTAACATTAACCTCTACTGGTTTTTGATTAAAACCTAAATTGACCCTTCCGAATTTATTATTTTTGGGAGGAATAAGTGTTAGGGAAGGTTGTTCTAAAAAAACACTAATCGGTGGAATGGTCTCTTTGTTTTTTGATAATACATAAACAGAATCAGGAAATCCAATGAGCTCTGTTTCCTGATTAAAATAGTAATTCAAATCTCCGTCTTTGAGGGCAAAAACTTTAAAGGTATCTGACTTTACATTTTGAATAGTATACTTTCCTTCTTTATCCGTTTTAGCAAAATAAAAAGGTCGCTCCGTACGAACTACTGAATCTGCTAAATTATCATACAACATCACCAAGACCTCCGAAGCGGGATCACCACTCAAAGCATCGACTACTTTTCCTTCTACTTCCATCGAGTCGATAAATGCTCCAGTAGAAAAAACAAATCGAAGATCTTCTACGGCATTACCTGCAGTATAGTCGGACACTGATTCTCCAAAATTAATAGTATAGGTAGCATCCTCCCGCAAGACCTCGTCTTCATCAAATTCGAATAAGATTGATTTTAATTTTTTGGTAAGATTCCAACGCTTCTGCAAAGGAGGAGAAATGACAACTTGATTAAAAACATCTTTTAGCTCTACGTATTCATCGAAGACCAATTCAATCTCTTGTTTTTTAAAATTAGTCTGATAGTTTTCGGTAGACTCCTCCAAATCCATAATAGGTGGTCTCTCGTCTTTGGGTCCTCCGGTAGGTGTACCAATATTGGCACAACCAAACAGTACAAGTGATAAAAAGAAAACCCAATTTTGATTTTTAAACATAGATTCAAGCTTTGCGCATAGCCTTGCAAAAATAAACGTTTCCTTTTAAGGTCTAGGTATACAGAAAAATTTATTTAACCTCGGAATTAATTTATGCACTTCTTATTTTCCTCTGGGATGAAAATTTAATATTGTTTCTCTCAAAAATTCTTTATCTAAATGTGTATATATCTCTGTGGTCGTAATCGACTCATGTCCTAACATATCCTGAACAGCTTTAAGATCAGCACCACCTTCCACCAAATGCGTTGCGAATGAATGCCGGAAGGTGTGTGGGCTAACCGTTTTTTCTATTCCAGCTAATTGCACTGCTTCTTTTACAATCATAAAAACCATCACGCGGCTTAGTTTTTTTCCCCTTCGATTCAGGAACAAAAAATTTTCATGGTCTTTATGGATATTCATTTGCCCACGTCGTACTCCTTCAATATAAAGATTGATATGCTTCAAAGCATTTTCTCCTATCGGTACGATTCGTTCTTTATTATTTTTACCAATGACTTTTACAAAACCAATATCCTGATATAAATTGGTCATTTTAAGATTGATCAATTCACTTACCCGGAGCCCACATGCATATAATGTTTCCAACATAGCTCTGTTGCGAACACCATGTGCATGGCTTAAATCAATAGCCCCTAACACAGCCATCACTTCTTCAACACTCAGCACCTCTGGAATTTTACGTTCTAATCTTGGCCCCTCCAGTAAATCTGTCGGTGCAAAATCAGTCAAATCTTCTACTAATAAATATTTGTAAAAAGCCTTCAATCCGCTAATAATTCTTGCTTGCGTTCGTTCGCCTAAGCCTAGCTCATTAATCCAAAAAATAAATTCTTCCAGATGTTTAAGTTCAATCTGCAATGCATTTACCGAATAGCCTTTTATTTCCAGGAAATCCACTAATTTTCCAATATCTCGTATATAGGCATCTACTGAATTTGCAGAGAGCGAGCGCTCCAGCATCAGATATGATTTAAATCCGTTTATCAGAGATTTCCAGTCCAAATTAAAGGTGATTTAACAATAAATTGTAAATTTCGTATTTATAGGCGGAATTGCATCCCTTTTATATAAAAAAGAGAGTCGATATTTTCTAAATATGAATTTTTATGTACTTTTAATCTATTACATTAATGTACAATATATGTAACCTTAAACAAAAACTCGGTTTATGAGAATATTTCTCGGTATTTTTGTCTTTCTAATCTGGGCATCAATTTGTCGATATGGTTGGGTTTGCACAGCAAAAGGACTTTGTAAAAAAGCAGAACCTAAAATAGAAGATTACCGTCCAAACACTCTTGATCTTATTTTAGACGATTCGATTACTTATCTACAAGGCTATGATCAATTTGTATTTAAAAATGGGTTGGTTGATCCTGATTTGAATAAAAATAATAATGTTTATTTAGACAGCCTGGCTATTGCGATGAAAAGTGACACAGCAATCTATCGTTTAAAAATCATTGGGCATTATAGAGGATCAGAAAAAGAACAACAGTCTGGTTTTTATGAAAACCTGGGTATCGCCAGAGCAGCTGCTATTGAAAAACTCCTTACGCAAAGAGGTGTGAAGGAAGCTAACATTTCTATAGATTCAAAACTGGGTTCTAGTGAGCGATTAATAGAACCGCTTGATTTTATCTTTTCTTCTGACAGAAGTGGAATACCAACAGAGTATGTAACACCTCAATTTAAATTTACCAACATGACCTTTTCAGATGCAAACTTTGAAAAAGGGTCTCCGGTATTTATCCCAGGAGAAGCACTCAAACTATATGCAGATTCCGTGAAAACATTTTTGAATCTAAATTCTGAAAAATCATTGACGATCGTTGGTCATTGCGACAGCGATGGTACTGATCAATACAATTTAGAATTAGGAAAAAACAGAGCAGAGAATGCGAAATTATATTTTCAAAAACTTGGTGTCACTTCAACAATCAATACCGTTAGTAAAGGAAAAAGTGAACCTGCATTTCCAAATGATACGGAACTAAATAAACAGAAAAACCGGCGGGGTAATTTTATACTAAAATAAAATAGCTAAAAACAAATTACATATATGAAATCGATTACAGATTTTTTTGAAAAGCTTTTCGCTGAATTTAAAGGTGAAGAGAGTACTTTCATCATATTCTTTCTGGTTACTACTTTCCTCCTAGGTTTAATCTTTGGGTGGTGGGCTGCACGACGTGGTAAAAAGAAACTTAGAAAGACGCTTAAAGCGAGAGAATCTGAGCTAGTTACTTTAAAAGCAGAGCATACTGGATATCAAGAACAATTGGGTCTTAAAGAAGCAGACATCACTAAAGCTCATCTTGAAGTAGAAGAATTAAAAACAAGGGTTTCACAAGTAGAGCATGAAAAAGCTCAAATGGACTCCTTATCTTATGATCATTCTTCAGAGGTAGAAACGCTTCAAGCCGAAAATGCAGCTCATGTCTCTCAAATAGAAGCACTGGATGCAAAAATTGCACGCCTCGAATCAGAAGCACTTCAACATGAAGAACTATTGGAAACTGCTGCATCTAATGCCACTTCCAATGTTGACTTATCTGCTGTTCAAAGTAATTATGATAATGCTAATTTACGTTTAGCAGCTATCGAAGAAAAAATTTCCAGAATAGAACGAGAAAACAGTACTCTTAAAAGCGAACTTTCTTCTCTAAAAGATAACAGCTCTTCTACTATTGCTTTTGTGGACGAAGAACCAAATGTAGAAGATGAAGAAATTGAAACCTTTGCAACTACTATTGATGAGGACATGGCCCCAGAAGAGCGATCAGCTAGAGCACGACAAAATTTAAGAGCCGCTTTTGGTACTCGAATAACAACTGCTACAGCTGCTGACAAAGATGATCTTAAAAAAATTAATGGTATCGGCCCTTTCATTGAACAGAAACTCAATGACATTGGAATTTATACCTTCAAGCAAATTGGTCAATTGGATGATGATCTTATTCAGCAAGTAACAGATGCCATTCAATTTTTCCCTGGACGTATCAACAGGGACGATTGGGTTGGACAAGCTAAAGGTATGGAAGTGGCTTAGGCTTTATTCTGAAAAACACATTAAGTATTAAATTATGTGTTTTTTTTCAGTATTAATTTTGCTTTTTAAATTTATAAC
>CAYXQH010000028.1:0-19818 GCA_964467425.1 uncultured Saprospiraceae bacterium | reverse complement strand
CAGGAAGTTTTTGATGTAGGAGCAATTGCCAGGATGGAAAAGCCATTTAAATTGGATGCACTGCTCTTTCAGATCAAAAATATTCTTCTTCAAGAACAGAAAATCAAGATCCAATGGGCTCAGGTTGAAGAGGAACCCATCCAAAAAGGAAATAAAGCACCTTCTTTTACGGAACAAATACAGCAAGTTATCCTGGAAAACCTGTCTGATGAGTATTTTACGGTTGAAAAAATGGCTGAAATGCTGACGATTAGTAGAGTCCAATTGTTTAGAAAATTAAAAAATACGACCGGAAATAGTCCTAGCCAGCTTTTAAAAGAAGCTCGATTTGAAAAATCAAGGCATATGCTTCAAAGTTCTGATCAATCTATTGCTGATATTGCTTATTCTGTTGGATATTCTGATCCAAATAATTTTAGTACGGCTTATAAAAAGCACTTTAAGACCAGTCCTTCTGCTGAACGCAACGCTTAAAACCATCCACTTTTTTTCCATTCTTCAACTTTTCCAAAATATTCCAAAAATGGCTTGTAACGAGGCCTTAGATTGGGGTAACATTTGCAAAGATGCCACCTTTTTTTTCATTTTTTTTCATGAAAAATAACGACCTAAATTATTGATATACAGCAACTTATGAGCTGTGTAACGAAATTAGAGGTAATTGTAACGAGGGCAAAGGGAAAAATGCCCCTCATACCCCCATATTTGTATCGAACAACAACGAGAAATACAACATTCAATATTTAAATAATTAATTCTTAAACCTTTTAAAAATATTATAACATGAAAAATTTAAACTCAATTAAAAATCAACTACAACAGTTTTCAAACAAACAAGCAGAAGTCTTAAGTGCTACAGAATTAAAGCATGTAAAAGGCGGCTACAAAGGAGATCCACCTCCATACATTGACTAATAGTAATCTAAACCACCACATTTATTAAAACTTAAAAACAAAAAAAGATGAAAAATTTACAAGACATCAAAAACTTAGCAAAAGATCAAATCCTAGACATTAAAGCTTTAGCAAATGTTAAAGGAGGAATCTCAGAGCCACCACCATTTGGAGTAGAAGCATAGTAAACAAGTGCAACATTCAATACTTAAATAATTAATTCATAAACTTTTTAAAAATACTATAACATGAAAAATTTAAACTCAATTAAAAATCAACTACAACAGTTTTCAAACAAACAAGCAGAAGTCTTAAGTGCTACAGAATTAAAGCATGTAAAAGGCGGCTACAAAGGAGATCCACCTCCATACATTGACTAATAGTAATCTAAACCACCACATTTATTAAAACTTAAAAACAAAAAAAGATGAAAAATTTAAACGAAATCAAAAAAGACTTAACACAAACAAAATCTAGTCAATCAGAATTATTAAACGAGTTGGTATTGAAAAATTTAAAAGGTGGACATGGTTGCCCACCACCATACATTGAGTAAGATTGAAGTTTTAAAAAGAAGCTTTCAATAATTAAAAAAGCCCCGGCACTGCTGGGGCCTTTTTAGTTTTAAAACGATTCACTAAAAAAGGAAGCCCTTTTCGGTGGTCAATTGTTTAATTAAAAAAAGCTTCCAAGGAATCCCCGAAAGCTTTTTTATATAAAAGTATTTTGTTTCTTTATTTCACCCTTTCACCCTTTCACCCTTTCACCCTTTCACCCTTTCACCCTTTCACCCTTGTTCCTACTCCGGCTCAAAACCAAGAATAATATTAAATCGTCCGTATCGTGCAAAAATAGTATCGTCAATAGTCGTGTTAACAGCTTTGTCGAAACCAAGACCGTAATCAAATCCAAGTGTACCAAACATTGGGAGGAAAACCCGAAGTCCCATACCTACAGATCGACGCAAATCGAATGGGTTATAATCCCGGAAGTTTCGGAATGAATTTCCACCCTCTATAAAGGTAAGCGCATAGATTGTTGAACTAGGGTTCGTAGAAAGTGGGTATCGAAGTTCAACAGTAAATTTATTGAAAATTGGTGTGGCAACTACACTTCCGTTTTGAACATTCGCAGGAAGTTCATTTTCATCATAACCTCTTAACGAAATTAAATCCACTCCTGTATATGCACCAAATTGCTGATTCGCCAAACCGTCTCCTCCAATTTGGAAACGCTCAAATGGAGAGATTCCAATTTGATCATTATAAGCATCGATCATTCCGACCTTAGCTGCAGCTTTTATTACAAATTTGTCAAAGATATTGGTATACCATTCTGCGTTAAATCGCCATTTGTGATACTCTAACCACCGGAATCGTTCATCCACCGGAAGATCACTATAGTTTTTATCATTAAACAGAGAGTAAGGTGGCGTCATAGTGATCGCTAAAGAAAATCTGGAACCACTTTTTGGATAAAGCGGATCACTTACAGTACTTCTTGTAAATGTTTGTGTGATACTGAAGTTGTAATAATTACCATCGGTTACAATCGTTCCATCATCTGTGATGAACAATCCACGACCCCAGTTTTCTAAAGAAAGATTCTGTAAAGTCATTGCCGTTTGTGAAATAAAGTTATCATCCGGCCATTTCAATCTAGTACCTAAAGTAACAGTACCACCAGCGATCACAAATTTTTGGAAATTAGAAAATGCGCGATCTCCAAAAGCAAATCGATTGTAGAAACCAGCGACAGTAAAAGAAGTAGGCTTCTTACCTCCTAACCAAGGCTCTGTGAAAGAAACATTATAGGATTGGAAGAAACGACCATTTGTTTGTGCTCTTAAAGAAAGACGTTGACCATCTCCCTGTGGCAATGGACTCCAGGATTCTTTTTTAAAGATATTTCTAACAGAGAAGTTATTAAAGGATACTCCAAGTGTTCCAATTACCCCTCGACCTCCACCGGCCCAACCAGCAGAAAGTTCTAATTGATCTGAAGGTTTTTCCTCCACAATGTATTCAATGTCTACTGTTCCTCTTTGTGGGTTTACTGGCGTATTCATTTGGAGTGCTTCTGGATTGAAATACCCCAGATTAATAATCTCTCTTTGAGACCGAATGATTTGAGTACGACTGAATTTTTCTCCAGGTCGGGTTCTTAACTCTCTTCGAATAACATGCTCGTGAGTTCGATCATTCCCTGCAATCGTAACTTTATCAATCGTTGCTTGAGGGCCTTCAAAAATGCGAAGCTCTAAATCAATAGAGTCATCGATAATAGACGTTTCGATCGGATCAACCTGAAAGAACAAATATCCATTATCGAGGTAAAGTGTACTAACATCTCTTCCGTCTTGACTAAAACGAAGTCTCGTTTCTAAAAGATCAGTATTATAGACTTCGCCTTTGTCGATTCCGAGAACATTAGCAAGGGTTGCTTCATCATAAATAGAGTTCCCTTTCCAGGAAATATTTCGAAAATAATAACGATTCCCTTCATTGATGTTCATATGGATTCTTAGATCACCATCGTCTTCTCTCCAGATACTATCACTTGTAATTCGAGCATCTCTAAATCCAATAGTATTATAATAAGCAATGATAGATCTTTTATCATTTTCATAATCTTCTTTAACCAATCTTGAAGAAGAGAATATTTTTTTCTTCCGATGGGTGTCGTCCATCTTTTTTCTCAGCTTTTTCGGCTTTACGGAAATTCCAGAAAATGTGATATCCTGAATTTTTACTTTTTCCTTTTTATCAACTTCAAAAATAAGGCGAACAGCATTAGTTAACTTTTCGTCTGGAGCTTCTTCTACTTTTACTTCTGTATCTAGATAACCCTTACCGTGATAATAATCTTTAATGGCATTAGATGCATTAGTTTTAATATTGTCTGTAACGATTCCTCCTTTGAGTAAAAATTTATTCACTTCATCGTTTAAGTCATCGTGTAGTGATTTTTTTACATTTCTAAAAGAGTGTCTGGCAAGTCGGGGACGTTCTTTTACATGAATTTCAAAAAAGATAACATCGCCAATAACTTTTTCCTGAAGAATTTGAACATCTGTGAAAAGGCGAAGCTTCCAAAGTGCTTTTATTGCACGGTAAATACTCTCACCCGGGACACGGACCTTATTACCTACTTTCAGCCCCGTAATAGCTATGATGGCATTATCATCACTAAATTGAGCGCCGATTACTTTAATTCCCCCAATCTCAAATTCTTTAGGCTGGCCATATTCGATGACAGGAATATCATCCTGTGCCTGAATACAGAGCGGTAAAGAAAAAACACAGAAGAGTGTAAGAGCTATATAGAGTAGTTTAAATTCCTGAAGTTTATGATTCACGCTAAAAATTTGTCTCATCAAATCGTTTTTTAAATTCACATTAAGAACGCCTGAAAATTGGGACTGTTGCCTATGACCTTATAAAGTGATTTTTATTCTTTAAAAGGTTGTATCAAATGTCCGTTTTAACACTTGTTCTAGTTATTTCACTAATTGTTCACTTGTTTTTCCAAATCGCCGTTCTCGATTTTGGAAATCAATGATTGCCTGGTACAGATGGTCTTTTCGAAATTCCGGCCATAAGATGGGGGTGAAATACAGCTCGGAATAAGCGATTTGCCAAAGCAGGAAATTACTAATGCGGGTTTCTCCGCTAGTTCTGATTAGTAACTCCGGATCAGGAATACCACTGGTACTAAGCTCGTTTTCAAATATTTTCTCATCAATATCGGCTGGACTGATTTGTTTGTTTTCTATTTGTTCTGCAATAGATTTTACTGCAGTCATGATTTCCCATTTTGCGCTATAGTTTAGTGCAAGAATGAGTGTCATTCGAGTATTGTTCTTTGTTTGTTCAATTCCTTCTAAAAGCGCTTTATAGCTCTTGGAAGGTAGTTTTTTAAGATCTCCGATTGCTTTCAAGCGGATATTGTTTTTATTTAAAGTTTCTACTTCACTTCGGATAGTCTCCACCAAAAGAGTCATTAATGCGTTTACTTCAAATTTCGGTCGATTCCAGTTTTCAGTGGAAAAGGCATAAAGTGTTACATTTTCAACACCTAATTCCGCCGCGGTTTCAGTTGTTTCGCGAACAGCTTTGACTCCATTTCTATGGCCAAAAACACGCGGTTTCCCATGTTTTTTTGCCCAACGACCATTGCCATCCATGATGATAGCAATATGCTTAGGTAATTTTTCCAGATTGATTTTGGATTTCAGATCCATTTCTCCGATAAAATTAAATAGAAAGTTTTGAAAAAATTCGCACAAAGTTACGAAAACTAAGGCATGATCTGTAACGAATCAGGCATTTAAGTTGGAAGAGAAAGAGCTTATTTCAATAAATGACAGATGGTAATATGATAGAAAAATTTAATTTATCTAAAAGACAAGACCTTAAATAATTGCATGCTGTGTGAAACGATTGTATTTTTGCATCGTTTTTACTCAATTAGCGCTGCATTTTACGATCTATTTACCTAAAGCTTATTTCTTTTTAAAATACTCTTTATGAAGTTTGAAGATTTTAATTATGTCCGACCTCGGATGGAAACGATTGAAGAACAATTTAACGATTGTTTGGATCAATTCGAAAAAGCCGCTTCTGCTAAAGTGCAAAACGATCTTATTGCACAGATCAACAAAATCCGCCAGGCTTATTCTAGTATGTATAACATTTGTCATATCCGGCATACTATAAATACGAAGGATAAATTTTATGAAGAGGAAAACAATTTTTTTGATGAAAGTAATCCATCAATTTCAGCCTTAACTACTCGATATTATAAATTATTATTGGCTTCTCCGTTCAGATCGGACTTAGAGAAAAAATGGGGAAAGCAATTGTTTGTAATTGCAGAGCTAAGTATCAAAACGTTTCAGCCTTCTATTTTGGAGGATATGAAAGCAGAGAATCAGCTTGTGAGTGAATATGTAAAAATTAAAGCAAGTGCAGAGATAGAATTTCGCGGCAAAAAATATACGATCCCGGCTTTGAGCCCTTTAGAAACCTCAAATGACCGAGCTACACGGAAAGAAGCAACTACGGCGAAGTGGGGTTTTTATAATGAACACACAGAAGCGATTGAAACGATCTTTGATAAGCAGGTAAAACTTAGACATAAGATTGCTCAAAAGTTAGGCTATAAAAATTTCATAGAATTAGGTTATGCAAGAATGTTGCGCTCTGATTATAATGCGGAGATGGTGGCTAATTTTAGAAAACAAGTAGCAGAATATATTGTCCCGATTGCATCAAGTCTATACGAAAGACAAAGCAAACGAATTGGGATTGATGATTTGAAATATTATGATGAAGATTTTCGCTTTGCAAGTGGGAATCCGAAACCAAAAGGATCGCCAGAATGGATTGTAGAAAATGCGAGCCAAATGTATAAAGAGTTGTCTGAGGAGACCGGAGCCTTTTTTGACTTTATGCAATTCAAAAACCTCATGGATCTTGTCAATAAAGATGGCAAAGCGACAGGAGGTTATTGTACCTATATTGATGAATATAAATCGCCTTATATTTTTTCTAATTTTAATGGAACGAGTGGCGACATCGATGTATTGACACATGAAGCAGGGCATGCTTTTCAGGTGTTCTCCAGCCGGCATTTAGAAATTAAAGAATACAATTGGCCGACGTATGAAGCCTGTGAAATACACTCTATGAGTATGGAGTTTTTCACCTGGCCCTGGATGAATTTATTTTTTAAAGAGGATACAGAAAAATACAAATTTGCTCATCTTTCTGGCGCCATTTTGTTTTTGCCTTATGGTGTGGCAGTGGATGAATTCCAGCATTTTGTGTATGAAAACCCAGAGGCATCACCAACAGATCGGAATAATGCCTGGCGCGAAATTGAAAAAAAATACTTACCGCATAGAAATTACGATGGAAATGCATTCTTAGAAAAAGGAGGATTTTGGCAACGCCAGAGTCATATTTTTACGACCCCATTTTATTATATAGATTATACGCTAGCTCAAATCTGCGCTTTCCAGTTTTGGATTAAAGATCGGGAGGATCATAAAAAAGCTTGGAGTGACTATTTGAATTTATGCCAGTTAGGAGGAAGTAAGTCCTTTTTAGAGTTGGTAAAAATTTCTGATTTAGAGTCACCTTTTGAAGGAAATTGCGTCGAAAGAATAGTGAAGGTGATTAAAAATTGGCTGGATAAGGTAGATGATTCTGCTTTTTAAATGTAATCTAGACCTAAAATTGACTAATCTATACCAAATGGCGTTAAAATCACGAATCTTAATCCTTTTTGCCTTTACTTTATTGAGCCAATCATGTTCGCTGGATCAATGTGGCGGATCGAAAAGTAGTTTTCTAGAAAAATATAACAGTTTCATAAAGGAAGTTAAGTCAAGCGATTTGTCTTATTCTGATGAAGGGTGGAAGAAAAAAGATGAGCAATTTGAAAATTATGTTGAGCACTGCTATGAGCGTTTTGGAGCAGAAATGACCAGTGCAGAAAAACGTTCTTTTTGGATAAAATCAATACAATATTACTATAAGCGATATGGAACAGGTTTTGCGACAGAGCTTTTTGATGAAACCAATGCGCTTTCACTGAAAATTCGGGATCAACTTGGAGAAATTTGGGAGAACCCGAAGATGGCATTTCGAGAAGCTTTAAAAGAGGTTGGGGGCGAAGAACTGAATGAATTATTAAACGAGGTATCCTCTGATATTAAAAAATGGGGAAAGAAACTAGAAAATATTTTTAAATAATAATATAATTTCCTGTGTTTAGTCTAACTTTGTACACCTTCCAAAAGCAATAAAATAAAACGACAGCCGATGTATGATATTATACTAAGTTTTCTTACTGCGTTTGTTCTTACTTATTTTGCTATTCCTTCAATCATCAATATTGCCAGGAAGAAGAACCTATGCGATGAACCAGGTGAGCGTCGTTCACATACTGTAAGTACACCATCTTTAGGAGGAATTGCTATTTTCGCAGGAGTAATTTTTTCTATAATTCTATGGACACCTTTCGAACTCTTTGGTAATCTTCAGTATATTTTATGTTCGTTTATCATTATCTTTTTGATTGGTGCAAAAGATGATATTCTACCTATCTCACCCAATAAAAAATTAATCGGTCAGGTACTGGCAGCTTCTATTTTGGTTTTTAAGTCAGATGTAAAATTGACTTCTTTTTATGGAATTTTAGGTGTTGGAGAATTGCCGGAAATAGTCAGTATTGTGCTGTCAATTTTTGTAATCATTGTGATTATTAATGCCTTTAATTTAATTGATGGAATAAATGGACTTTCCGGAAGTATCGCAACCTTAATATCTATTACACTGGGTATTTGGTTTTTTCTAACCGATCAGATTACCTTAGCCTTAGTTGCCTTCTCATTAGCAGGAGCCGTTGTGGCCTTTTTAAAATATAATTTCACGCCTGCAAAAATATTTATGGGAGATACCGGATCCTTATTAATTGGTCTAGTCTGTTCTATTTTAATCATTAAGTTTATTGAATCACATAATGCATTAGCGGTTGATCATCGATATGCTTTCAAAGCAGTTCCTGCAGTAGCTGTCGGGATTATGATCTTACCTCTGTTTGATACTTTAAGAGTCTTTTTAATGAGAGCCTTGAAAGGGAAATCACCTTTTAGTCCGGATCGAACTCATATCCATCATCTTCTTATTGATATTGGATTAACCCACATGCAGGCAACAGGCATTTTAGTAGTAGTGAATTCACTATTTATTATTATGGTCATTGTGCTACAAGGAATCGGTTCTTTATATTTATTGATGCTTGTTCTTGGGGTAGCAACAATTCTTACCGCTTTATTATACTCGTCCGTTAATCGACGCAAAAAGCTTAAACAGCAGGCTTCGTGAATTTTCTAATGGTCTTTATTGGAGGAGGACTCGGAAGTATATGTCGTTATGGTATTGCACGAGGGATGAATTCCTACGAAGGAGCATTTCCATTAGCCACTTTTCTAGCCAATGCTATTAGTTGTATTTTTTTAGGAGCCTTGATTGGATATCATTTAAAAAATGGGATGGAACAAGGAATGCGATTGATGTTAATTACCGGATTTTGCGGAGGCTTTTCAACCTTCTCTACCTTTTCTTATGAGACGTTCGATTTACTCCAAAACGGAGATTACACCAATGCTTTTTTAAATATTGGAGGAAGTTTAATCGTTTGCCTGATTTGCATTTTTATTGGATTGAAAATTACATCCTGATTTAAGCCATTCTAAAGCCTTACAATAAAATCACACCAAAAAAATCTGAAAGAATAGCACATTTCGAGCGTTTGAATTAGCTTATCTTCTAAAATTTCATTTTTATAAATATTTACTTCAACTAAATTTGTAGTATATTCAAACTATAAATTATTACGTAAACTAAATTTATAAAGCATGAAAAAGACTAAATTAACCTTAGGGTTCTATTTTTTTTGTCTGTTACAAGTTTTTGGACAATCAGAGTATTGGGAAACTAATTATGTAACAGTAACAGGAGGAAATAGAATTAATTCTACCATTTTTGAAAAAGACAACACGTTCGTTAGTCTAAGCGGGAGAATACTTTATGAAAATTCTTATTTTTTAGAGTTAAATGATTTTCTAAGCCTTCCTTTAGAAGGGTCTGGCTTTGAGGCTCATTATTTTTATGGCGCGGAGATTGAAAATAATGGCGATCCATTTTACTTTGGAGCTGAACGCACTGGAGATAATGATAACAAAATTTACCTCAACACTTTTACTAAAACAGAATTATTACAATCTGCCTTTGAGATTCCTGACCTTTTTGAAGAAACACAAAGTAAAGGGCCAGCGGCAATCCTGTCAAACGGGAATGAAGTTATGATCTTTGGGAATCAGGCCTTTCACAAAATTAGTCTCTCAACAAATGGTGAAATAACCTTGGACTGGTCCAAGCCAGCAACTTTTGGTATGATTGCAGATGCCAAAGAATATAATGGCGGATATATCATTTGTAATGAAAATGGTTTTCTGGTACATGTTGATGCTTTACAAGAAACTGTTTGGCAAACAAATTTAGGATACCCGATCCGCGGTGTTCTGGTATTGTCAGATGGATTTATGTTAGCGGCAGAAATTGATGAAGAAATTGCTTTGGTGAAAACAGATTTTAGTGGAAGTGTCCAATGGGAAAGAAAATATGGTGAGGGCTATTCGGTTGATCTGGATTTTTCCAGCGATAATGGGATTATCTTTACTGGAAAAGGCTCTAGTATAAGGCCGTTTTTAATCAAGGCAGATATAGCAGGAGAAGTTATCTGGGAGAATCATTATGAAGAAATAATTGGCCAAGGTTCCCGTATTTTAAACAGTAAATTTGAAGGATACATGCTTCAGACCAAAGGGCAGATTGCAACGCATATCTTAAGAATTAAAGAAGATGGTTCGACTGGAGATTTCTTACAGGGGCCTCCGCCTAAAAAAATAGAAGCAAACAATCTTGAATCTACAGCGTTTCCAAGGGGGCAATTGTTCTGGGATGGAGATGATATCAGCACCACGTTCCCGAAGGATTCCTCAACAACGACAATATTTGCAGGAGGGCTATGGATTTCAGGTGTTGACCAAGATGGTGTATTACATTCTGCCCTTAATCTTTATGGTAATTTATCAGATTTTCGACCAGGTCCTTTTAATGCGCCCAATCAGGATTTTCAAAGTTGGGAGAAAGTTTGGAAAATCACAAAAGATCAAATTGCAAACTTTAGAGAAGATATTCAAGATGGTGTTTTGGACAGACCGCTCCCAATAGATTTTTGGTCTTATCCAGGATCAGAAAATCCTCATTTTAATATTTTAACGGATGGTAACGCTACGGTCCCAGCCAACATGGCTCCTTTCATAGATGTGAATAATGATGGAATCTACAATGTGCTTGATGGAGATTATCCGGATATAAAGGGGGATGAAATGATATGGTGGGTAATGCGAAATGATATTAGCGGTAGTAATATCAATGGAGGTATTCCATTTGACTTTGAGATTAGAGGGAGCCTTTACGCTTATGATTGTGATGCAAGTGACATTTTATACAATTCTGAGTTTTTAGAAATTGATATCATCAACTATTCCAATAATGAATATTCAGATGTATATGTTGGTACTTTTGTAGATTATGACCTTGGATGTTATTTGGATGATTATAACGGAACGATTCCTGAAACCAATTCATCCTTCGTATATAATGCAGACGCGATCGATAATGAAGCCTGTAGTGGGATTTCTAATTTCCCTGAAACATCTATTCCCATACAAAGTGTTACTTACCTAAACCATGATTTGGATTACTCCAGACATTTTGTCAATACCTTCATTGGTCCTGCGGAAATGGGAGAACCAGGTACACCAACTCAATTACACGATTTTTTACAAGGTTTTTGGATAGATGGTACACCCCAAACCGAAGGCGGTGATGGTTATGGCGGAAGTGAGCCTATTAATTATTCCTTCCCAGGCAATCCTTCGGATGCAAATGCCTGGTCTATGTGTACTTCTAATTTGATGGAAAGCGATAGAAGAATGGTAATGGTCACTGGCCCCAAAACAATTGCTCTAAATGATACGTTCAGCTTGGATATTGGATTATTAGCGCATCAAAACATAAGTTATCCTTGTCCGGATATCACTGAAGTCAAAAACCAAATTTTGGAATTTCAGGATATTTACGAATCCCAGGGATATGCCGGGGCTGAAATTCTTGGTGATGATCAGGTGATTATGGAAGGAGAAACAATTGTTTTGGATGCAAGCTTTGAAAATGGTATGTACACCTGGTCAACAGGTGATACCACACAAACAATTGAAATAACGATTCCCGGAATATATTCCGTTCTGATTCTAACGGAAACCGGATGTAGATACACAGACGAAATACAGATTTTTGATCCAACAAATGTTAACGAGATTCAGGCAGCTGCTCCAAAGGTTTATCCAAACCCGACAAATGGAAGTTTCTATATTGAATTGCAGAATGATCTTCCAGAGTTAATCATTTTAGAGAATATACTGGGACAGAAAATTGAATCTAAAAATATTAGCAGAGGATTAGAGAATACTATAATAGAATGGAATAGCGGATATCTGAATGAAGGGATTTATCTATTACGTTTTGAATATGGTAAAAACAAAAAAACGCTGATTAGAAAATTAATCGTAACAGAATAATGAGTAAAAGAGGAGCGCCCTTAAGTTTTTAAACAGGATGAAATAATCATCTAATGTTTATTCTTTGTTTAAGCTTTAAATGGTATTCGGCATTAGGAATTCGGAGAGACCGAACGACGAAAGCCGAATACCATTTGTTTATTAATTCAACTGAACCTGAACCTTGAGTTTAATTTCATCCGTCAAATCAATCTCATCTCCTTCTTGAAGTTCACTTAGGTCAAGCTTAGTTGCAAGTACTTCATTACAAATATAATCGCCAAATTTTTCTATTGCAGAAGTAATGGCTTCATGTTTTTCCAGCGTTACAACGATCTTGTCAGTAACATTAAAGTCTTTGCTTTTTCTAAGGTTTTGAATGCGATTAACCAATTCTCTTGCTGTTCCTTCAGCTGCTAGTTCATCAGTAATCGTTACATCCATGGCAACCGTTAAAGGACCATCACTAGCGACTAACCATCCAGGAATATCTTCCGTAGAGATTTCGAAATCCTCCATGGTTAAGTCGAAGGTCTCTCCATCTGCAACGAGCTGATAGCTTCCTGATTTCTCAAGTGCAGCAATGTCATCTTGATTAAATGCTCCGATAGTTTGCGAAGCAAATTTCATATGTCGGCCCAAACGTTTTCCTAGCGTTTTGAAGTTTGGTTTTATCCGTTTCTTAATAACGCCGGAAGCATCGGTGATGTATTCAATCTCTTTGACATTGACTTCCGAAAGGATCAAGTCTTTTACACCTTCTACCTGATCTTTAAACCCGTCATTCAAAATCGGAAGGAGTATTTTTTGTAAAGGCTGTCGCACTCTGATCTTTTCTTTTCTTCGAAGAGAAAGCACTAAGGAAGAAATTCGTTGCGCATAATCCATGCGTTGTTCCAGGCCTTTATCAATGGTGCTTTCATCCGGAGAAGGGAAATTCACCAAGTGAACTGAAATTTGATTTTCTTTCTTCGTTACCTCATTTAAGTTTTTATACATCCAATCTGCAAAGAATGGAGCAACAGGCGCCATCAGTTTTGTTATTGTCGCCATGCAGGTGTATAAAGTCTGATAGGCTGCAATTTTATCCTGTGTATAATCGCCTTTCCAAAATCGACGACGGCAAAGTCGGACATACCAATTACTTAATTGATCGGTCACAAAGTTTTGAATACGTCGAGAAGCATTCGTCGCTTCGTAATCCGCATAATCTTTTTCAACTTCTTTTATTAAAGTGTTAAGCAAAGAAATAATCCAGCGGTCGATTTCAGGTCGATCAGCAAGCGGGACTTCTTCGTCTGCAAAAGTAAACTTATCGATGTTTGCATATAGCGCAAAGAATGCGTACGTGTTATAAAGCGTTCCAAAGAATTTACGCTGTACTTCTACAATTCCTTCTGTATCAAATTTTAGATTGTCCCATGCCTGTGCATTAGAAATCATATACCATCTTGTCGCATCAGCACCATAGGTTGCTAGCGTTTCGAAAGGCTCCACTGCATTTCCTTTACTTTTTGACATTTTTTGCCCATTCTTATCTTGTACCAATCCATTGGAAACAACATTCTTATAAGCGACACTATCAAAGGCCATGACTGCAATAGCATGAAGCGTATAAAACCAGCCCCGAGTCTGATCAACGCCTTCTGCGATAAAGTCTGCTGGGAAATTTTTCTCAAATTTTTCAACGTTCTCAAAAGGATAATGCCATTGTGCATAAGGCATCGATCCAGAATCAAACCAGACGTCTATCAAGTCCAATTCTCGTCGCATCTCAGTTCCGTCATCCGTCACTAAAACAACCTCGTCAATATAAGGTCTATGTAAATCCTTCGGGACGTCTTGCTGAAGACCAAGACTTGCATTGGCTTTTTCTATTTCTTTTTGTAATTCTTCAATAGATCCGATACATACTTCCTGAGTACCATCCTTAGTTCTCCATATAGGTAAAGGAATTCCCCAATATCGAGACCGTGAAAGATTCCAATCTTGAAGATTCTCTAACCATTTTCCAAAACGGCCTTCACCAGTTGATGCTGGTTTCCAATTAATGGTTTTGTTGAGTTCAAACATACGCTCTTTCATAGAGCTTGCTCGAACAAACCAACTGTCTAAAGGATAGTAAAGGACAGGCTTATCGGTTCTCCAACAGTGCGGATAATTGTGCTTATATTTTTCAACTCTAAATGCTTTGCTTTCCATTTTGAGTTTGATGGAAAGTTGGACGTCGGTTGATTTCTCAGGTGCTTCGCCTGGATTATAGTATTCGTTTTTCACATAAGCACCACCCAGGTCGCCTAATTCCGGACGGAACTTTCCTTGCAAATTAACTAATGGGACGAGGTTTCCTTTTTCGTCTTTTACCAACATTGGCGGAACAGGTGGATTAGCTTGCTTAGCAACCATCATATCATCCGAACCAAAAGTAGGTGCGGTATGAACGATTCCGGTTCCGTCTTCTGTCGTTACAAAATTTCCTCCGATCACTCTAAAAGCATCTTCCGGATTTTCAGCTGGTAAAGCATATGGAAGTAATTGCTCATATCGAATGCCAATTAAATCCGCGCCTTTAAATTCTTTAAGAACCTGATACGGGATTTTTTTGGCTTCTTTAGAATAGTTAGCAAAATCTTCTGGAGATTCTGCTGGTATAAATTTGCCAGAAAATTGTTTTCCAACTAAAGCTTTTGCAAGGATAACTTTATTGGGTTCAAAAGTATATTGATTGAAAGATTGTACAAGTACGTAATCTATTTTTGGACCAACTGTCAAAGCGGTATTTGAAGGAAGCGTCCAGGGCGTAGTCGTCCAGGCAAGAAAATGTACTTCCCCTTGATCTGCTAAGAAATCAGGTAAGGAATTTTGGATGGCTTTGAATTGAGCTACAACAGTAGTGTCCGTAACATCTTTATAAGCCCCCGGCATATTAAGCTCATGCGTACTTAGTCCGGTACCCGCAGCTGGAGAATAAGGTTGAATGGTATAACCTTTATACAGTAATTCTTTTTTATAAAGTCTTTGAAGAAGATTCCAAACAGATTCTATATAGTTGTTTTCAAACGTGATATATGGATTTTCTAGATCTACCCAGTAACCCATCTTTCGAGTGATATCGTCCCACATATCTTTATAGCGCATGACCGTTTCACGGCAAGCCTTATTATAATCATCCACCGATATTTTGGTGCCAATGTCTTCCTTGGTGATACCCAATTCTTTTTCTACACTTAACTCAATAGGCAAACCATGCGTATCCCATCCACCTTTTCTTTCCACACGTTGTCCTTTCATCGTATGAAAACGACAAAATAAATCCTTAACCGTTCTGGCGATTACATGATGAATACCCGGTTTTCCATTTGCAGAAGGAGGACCTTCATAAAAAACATAGCTGTTTTCAGGGTCAGCTTGATCGATACTCTTCTTAAAAACGTCTTGCGCTTCCCAAAAAGCCAGCACTTCTTTATCGATTTCCGGAAGGTTTAAATTTTTATACTCTTTATACATGAAGGTGAATTTTCTAAACTAGTTTAAATTTATACTGTTCTTTAAAAAATATGTTTACCTAAAAACGACGCAAATATACAGAAACCACTAAAAAAGCTCTGACAAATCAATCAATCTGTCAGAGCTTTTTATTTTTACAATAATTAAAGGCATTCAGATTGTCGTTACGACCTTTGAATGATAATGCTAATTATTATATTTGGACTAAATTTCATTATTTGCAATTTATAGCTGCAATAATAACCCTTTTGATTTAATTTCCGTTCAATAATAGACGAAAAAGTCTTTTTTAAAAATAAAAATCACTTAATAATATGGGACCAGTTTGGGGAATAGATCTTGGCGGAACAAAAATAGAGGGCGCTATATTGGAAGACCGAGAGAATCCAAATGTTTTACAACGCCTAAGAATACCTACAGAAGCTCAAAATGGCTATGAACACATCATCAATCAAATCGTCCGATTGGTAGAGGTAATGACGATTGAAACAGGAATCAAACCGGGTAAAATAGGCATAGGAACACCAGGTACAATAGAGCCTTCTAGCGGATTAATGAAGAACAGTAATACGATTTGCCTTAATGGTATGCCTTTAAAAAGAGATATCGAAAAGGCGTTGGCTATTCCCGTAAAATTAGCAAATGATGCAAATTGCTTTACAATAGCAGAAGCAACATTCGGGGTCGTTCGAAATAAAGTACCTGATGCGAGAGTGGTGTTTGGGATTATTATGGGTACTGGTGTCGGTGGCGGACTGGTAGTAGATGGAAAAATTATTGGCGGAAAGCATGGGATTGGCGGTGAATGGGGGCATAATTTTTTGGATGATTCAGGGGGAGAATGTTATTGTGGAAAAACCGGCTGTGTTGAAAAAATATTGTCTGGGCCAAACCTTGAAAAGTATTATGAGAATATAATGGGTATTCCAAGGAAAATGAAAGAAATAGTCGCCTTGCACAAAGAAGGAAAAGATGAAGTAGCAACAAAAACCGTTCATCGGATGTTGAGTAACTTTGGAAAAGCCTTTTCAAATATTATAAATGTAGTAGATCCGGACGCTGTTGTGATTGGTGGTGGTGTGGGAAATATTGATTTGCTATACACAGAAGGGGTTTGGGAGGTAGAGAAAAATATTTTTAACCATACTTTAGATACGCCTTTTTTAAGACCAAAACTAGGGGATAGTGCAGGCGTGTTTGGTGCAGCTTTATTATAATTGTAGAATAAAATTAAATGCTTCAAACTAAGAATTTAAAATTTTCATACGATGGGAAAACGATGATTCCTTTTCCTGATATTTTCTGTAAAAAAGGAGAGCGTTGGTTGCTGCTCGGTCAATCCGGTAGTGGAAAGACAACCTTGTTGCATTTGCTTGGTGGTCTTCGAACTTCGCAGTATGGAGAGGTGATTGTAGGAGGTGAAAATTTAAGCCAAATGCCACAATCTCAATTGGATCATTTTAGAGGAAAAAATATCGGCATCGTTTTTCAAAAAGCGCACTTTGTAAAATCATTGACTGTAGAAGAAAATTTGATGCTGGCGCAGAGCCTGGCTGGACAAGCAGTTTCGAAGGAACGAATCAATGACTTGTTGAAACGACTAAATGTTTTTCATAAATTAAAATCCAAACCTAGTTCTTTAAGTATCGGAGAACAACAACGAGTAGCAATTGCAAGAGCTTTAGTGAATAAGCCTGCTATTATTCTTGCAGATGAACCAACGTCAGCTTTAGACGATAAAAATTGCGATGAGGTAATAACACTTTTAGAACAACAGGCAGAACAAGAGAATGCGACATTACTTATCGTTACTCATGATGGGCGGTTGAAAGAAAAATTTGCCAATACTATAACCTTAGGAGAATAAAAGCACTAAACTATTTTTAATGAATATTTTCTTACTCAGCTGGAAAAACCTTATTAGCAAGCCATTGGCTATGCTGCTTAGTTTGATATTGTTTGCATTAGGCGTAGGACTGATTTCATTTTTGTTGGTATTGAACAAACAGTTAGAGGAAAAGTTTGAAAAAAATGATGCAGGCATTGATTTGGTCATTGGTGCAAAAGGAAGTCCATTGCAATTGATTCTCAATAGTATGTATCATATCGATGCACCTACAGGGAATATTACCGTTGGGGAAGCAAAAGCTTTTTTAAGAGAAGGGCATCCACTGATTAAAACAGCAGTTCCGCTTTCTGTTGGAGATAGTTATAAGACCTATCGAATTATTGGAACGAACCATAAAATTCTGGGGCTATACGATGCGAAAGTTGAAAAAGGGAATCTATGGAAGAATGATTTTGAAGTAAGCATCGGAGTGACGATTGCTGATGTGCTCGGATTAAAAGTCGGAGATGAGTTTCATAGTTCGCATGGTTTTGTTTCTGATGGAATAAATGAGCACGATGATGTTCAACCTTTTAAAGTCGTCGGGATTCTTGCACCAACAGGAAGTGTTATTGATCAATTGATATTAACTAATACATCAAGTATCTGGAAAGTACACAGCGGTCATGACACACCAGAAAGCTCAAGTGAAGCAATAGATACGAATGCGCTTGCAACACCGAAAACAGGAACAGTACTCGACCATCCGAATGAAGAGATTACCAGTGTGTTGCTTCAATTTAGTAAGCGAAATATGCAGACTTTAAATCTTGGTCGAAACATCAATGAAAATACAGACATGATGGCAGCCATGCCTTCTTATGAAATTAATCGATTGATGAATATGATGGGGGCTGGAGAGCAATTGCTTAAAATGGTTGCCTTTATTATTGTCTTCGTTTCTGGCCTAAGTATATTTATCTCACTCTTCGATTCTCTGAAAGACCGAAAGTACGAATTAGCACTAATTCGGGTAATGGGCGCCTCTAAAGGAAAGCTGTTTTTTATGGTTGTTCTGGAAGGGATTATTTTGGCGATCGTTGGCTTTATAATAGGTATAATTTTAAGCCATGTTGGAATGAGCATATTGGCTAATTTTATGGAATCCAGCTACCGATATAGCTTTTCAGGTGCCGTTTTCTTAAAAGAGGAGATCTTATTATTGCTTGGTGCCTTAGGAATTGGCATTCTTGCGGCAATAATTCCTGCAATTCAGGCTTCAAATACCGACATTTCAGATACTTTAACAGACTCTTAAAGGAATAGCGATGCTATTATTTTTAACTTTGAAGGAGAATAGCTTATTTCTATGAAATTAAGAAAGAATATCCTTTGCGTTTTATTAGCCACCTTGTTTGCGGCAACGAGCGTTTTTGCGCAGTCCGATAAAAATATCTGGAAGACGTTGGGGATGATGAAGTTTGAACGGCATAAAGGCAATGGAAGTGGGCAAGGTAGTCAGATCATTACGATGATTGAAGCCTTGGATGGAAAGGAAGTAACCGTCAAAGGTTATGTAATTCCGCTGAGTGGGAAAAAAGCGCAAAGTCATTTTATGTTTTCCGCTTTCCCTTTTGCTAATTGTTATTTTTGTGGAGGTGCTGGTCCAGAGTCGATTATGGAAGCCTTTGTAAAAGGTGATAAAAAGATTAAGTTTTCCGAAAACGCAATTACCCTCAAAGGGACCTTTAAATTTACTTCCAGAGATCCGAATGATATTATGTTTACTTTAGAAAATGCGGAACTAGTGAAATAGCATTTTTAAAACAAGACTTAAAAAGATAAAATTCGATTATGAAAAAGATATTATTGTTTGTTGTGTTGGCTGTTTTTACAAATACATTATTTGCCCAAGGTGATGCTGCAAATGTCTGGAAGACGCTTGGTAAAATTACATTCAAAAAGGAGTATGATGAGATGATGGGTTTTAAAGTTGATGTTCCTGTATTTAGTCAGGATGTAAAAAACCTGGAAGGAAAAGAAGTTACCCTGAAAGGCTACATTATTCCTGTTGAAGATTACGGTGGACAAAAAGAATTTGTATTCTCTGCATTTCCATATAATATGTGTTTTTTCTGCGGAGGCGCAGGCCCGGAAACAGTGATGAAAGTTTCAGCAGCGGAAGAAATTCCTTACACAGCAGAAGCAATAACCATCAAAGGAAAATTGATGCTTAATTCAACAGATCGAAACGAGTTAATGTATGCGCTTTCTGATGTCGTACAAGTTGATTAACTTTGCATAGCAAACCGAAATCTAGATTTCATTCCAAGTTCAACGATCTTGCTTATTGACCTGTCTACCTGTCTACCTGTCTACCTGTCTACCTGTC
>CAYXQH010000027.1:0-20064 GCA_964467425.1 uncultured Saprospiraceae bacterium | reverse complement strand
CATCAAAGCGACCTATATCGATGGTCAACTACTAGCTAAAGATGGAGAGAGTTTTATTGAAAAGACGCCCGCTTCGGTTATTAATAATTTTAATACCTCAATAAAGCAAGCAGAAGAATTTGCCGTACCTGTTGGTGGAGAAAATATAAAAGTAATTGAAGCTATAAATGGGGAGATTGTTACCAATAGCTTATTGATGAAAACGAAACAAGAAAATGGATTTGCGGTGTCAGATACAGACCATGATATTCTTAAAATGACAGTCGTTAATCGTTATCAGAACAGTCCTCCTGCAATGGCTTTTATCAAAAATTTTAACCTAAAGGAAGGAGCAATTGCTTCCTGTGTTGGGCATGATTCACATAATATAATCGCTGTTGGAGTGGATGATCAAGCAATTTGCAAAGCAGTTAATTTGATTATTGAAAATAAAGGAGGCATTTCAGCAGTTTCTAATGAGGAAGAAAAGATGTTAGCACTTCCCGTTGCAGGTATAATGTCTGATAAGGATGGAATGGAAGTAGGAAAAACGTACGCTGAGATTGATCTTTTTGTAAAAGAACAGCTTGGAAGCACTCTGGTAGCACCATTTATGACGCTTTCTTTTATGGCATTATTGGTGATTCCTTCCCTGAAATTAAGCGATAAGGGATTGTTTGATGGAAAAAAATTCGAATTTACGCCACTATTTTCTTAAGCCTCCGTAAAAAATATCAAACAAAAGAATTTCATTGTTTGGGATACTCTGTTTCTTAAAGTAACTTTGTTATCTCATCACTTCCACCTAAAGACGAAATTGAGAAACCATTTTGATCATGTAGAAGTCATAGGAAATGAAAAAAACACCAGTTTGTTTATTGCTCTTGCTTTGTTCGGTTGCCTTATTCAGCCAAAAATTTGTTATTGAAAAGTTGGATAATACGATTAATAGCGAGTACGACGAAATCTCTCCAGTTATAGATCTCTATGGCAAAACACTCTATTTTACCAGAGTGGGCTACCCTGATTTTAATAAAACATTAGTTGAAAAAGGAGAAGACCTTTCTTCTACTCTAGAATCACATAAGTACCGATCTTATCTCCAAACGGTATATACCGAAATAGCTAAACGAAGTGTATATGATCCAGAGAAATCTGATTTTAATCAGGATATCTGGATTGCTCAGAGTGTAAAAGATACTTTTGATACGGTGATCCACCCTCCTTATCCCTTAAATAATGCGCTACCAAACAGTGTATGTGCAGTAACGTCTTCCGCAAATGAATTAGTGATCATTAATAAGTTTAATAAAGAAGGAGGAATGAGTAAAGGGTTTTCTATTATTAGAAACCAAGCGGATGGTTCTTGGTCTTTTCCAGAGCCAATAGAAATCGAAGGGTTTTATAATTTGGGTTCAGAGGTGAGTATGATGATTAGTAATGATGGCTCCGTAATGGTCTTGGCTTTACAAAGAGGAGATTCTCATGGAGAAACAGATTTGTATGTTTCTTTTAAAAAGGGCGACCGACTTTGGGGGAAACCTCAGAATTTAGGCTATAAAGTAAATTCCTCCTATCGAGAATCCACCCCATTTCTTTCGGATGATAATAAAATTTTATTCTTTGCCTCCAACCGAAAAGGACCAGGGAGCGGAATGGATTTATATATGATCGAACGTAAAGATGATACTTGGAAAAAATGGAAGCGTCCTCGGCGGTTTATTGCGCCAATTAACTCCAATTCAGATGATAGTCAGCCTTTTTTTAACGCTGCAACAGGCTATCTTTATTTCACTTCAAAAAGGGCTGGATCGAGCGATATTTTTCGAGCAAAAATTTCTCCACCCAATCCACCGAATGTTTTAGTAAGAGGACGAATCCTCAATTCGAAAACTAAAAAAGTGATGACCGGCAAAGTATTGTCAGGGCCACAATTGGCAACGTATAAAAACCTGTATGTTTCTGATGATGGCACATTTGAGATTATGGTTCCTAAAGGGGTATCTTTTTCGCTGTCGGCAAATAAACTAGGTTATGCAGGGAAAGAAGAAACGGTATTTTTTAAAAAATCCGATGTCTATTTTAAACCACATCAATTGGATTTATATATTAATCCTGATGAACTAATCGTTGGTGAAAAAATTGAATTAGAAAAAATATATTTTGCCCAATCCAAGGCTTTGGTCTTAGAGAAATCTTTCCCGGCTTTGAATCAATTGGCAGAGATGATGAAAGAAAATGAGAACCTACGAATTAAAGTAGAAGGACATACGGATAATCAAGGCGATAAAAGGTTACTTATAAAACTTTCAAAAGACCGGGCAAAAGCGATTAAGGCTTATCTGGTTGGAAAACATCAAATCGATGAATTTCGGATTGAGACGATAGGTCATGGAGATATGAGATCCATCAATGATAATTCAACAGATGCTTTGAGAAAACAAAATAGACGAGTAGAAATAGTAATTCTGGAAAACTTGCCAGCTTCTGCTAAAGTCTATGACAAAAAAGATGAATAAAAATGAATGTGATTTTTCGTTTTTTTGCCTACTTCGTTTCTATCATATTTCATCCTCTTTTGATATTAACATATATGTTGATTATCCTCCTGATCGTCAACCCTTACCTATTTGGTGCAAGCGTAATTGGGAGTAGAGATGTATTAATATTGCAGGTGTTTTTATCCACCTGTGCGATTCCTGTTTTTGCAGTATTTGTAATGAAAAAGCTTGGCTTGGTTTCTTCAATTGAGCTAAAAGATAAACAAGAACGCATTGGACCTTATATCTTGACCGGTGTTTTTTACTTATGGATTTTTATAAACCTGCTGAACAGTCCGGATATCCCTTTGGCTTTTAAAGTCTCAACACTTGGTGCAACGATTGGCCTGTTCCTGGCCTTTATGGTAAATATCTTTTCTAAAATAAGTATGCATGCTGTTGGTATGGGAGGCTTGCTTGGAATGGTCGTTATTACCCTTTTACGATTTAGCTATCAATACTTTTCGTTTCAGTTTGGAGGAATTACCTTTAGTATGAGTATGAATACGGTATTGATTTTTGTTATTCTACTTTGTGGTTTAGTGATGACCGCACGCTTGTTTCTGGGAGCACATCATCCTCGGGATATTTACGGAGGGTTTATGGTTGGCTTCGGAACACAGTTTTTAGCCTTAACTATTCTTGGTTAAAAAACAGAGACTTTTCCAAACCTATATCTCTATCCTATTCTATTAAAAAGAAACCCTTGCTATTCTTTTTTCTTTTTCAACTCCTCGATTACTCGGGTATTATTAATGTATAAAAAGATGCCAAATGTTATCATAAACGAAAATGAAAGAAGACTAACTTGTGCAATTATTTGTCTACGAAAACTAAAAGAAGATCTAGTCAATAGTTCTTGTATAAAGAAATAAGTAATCAGGCAAAGCCCTCCGAATAAAAGAACAAGGAGAACATTTAAAACAATTCTTGCCCAGTTTTTTCTAGTCATTAAGCCGACCCCGGAAAACATTAAACCTCCTCCACAGATTAAAAGAATAAAACCTATAATCAAGGGCTCTGAACTATGTTGATTAACCTCCAGGACAGCATAATAACCTAAACCAAGAAAAAAAATCCCAAGCGTAAATAAGTTCGCACCAATAAATGCACTTAATGGAATTTTGTTTTTTAACATAAAGAACTATTTTTAGGACTTTTTGACAATTACGTATAATATTTCTAAATATAAAAACTGCTATGCAAGAAATCAAATCTAAAATAGAAAAGGCTTGGGATGATCGAGCTTTATTAAGTGAAGGTGCTACAAGAGAAGCCATTAATGAAGTGATTGAACTTTTGGATAAAGGGAAGATCAGGGTGGCGGAACCTACAGAGGATGGAGAATGGAAAGTGAATGATTGGGTGAAGAAAGCCGTTGTCATGTATTTTCCGATTCGCGAAATGAAAACCATTGAGGTGGGGCCTTTTGAATTTCATGATAAAATGGCTTTGAAAAAAGACTATGCCGAACAAGGTGTTCGGGTAGTGCCTCATGCCATTGCTCGATATGGGGCCTTCCTGGAAAAAGGAGTAATCATGATGCCGAGTTATGTCAATATTGGTGCTTGGGTTGGAAGTGGATCAATGGTAGATACCTGGGCCACAGTCGGATCATGCGGTCAGATTGGGCGCAATGTCCACTTGAGTGGTGGGGTTGGAATTGGTGGAGTACTCGAACCTTTACAAGCAACACCGACAATTATTGAAGATAATTGTTTTATCGGGAGTCGATGCATCGTCGTGGAGGGTGTCCGGGTTGGCAAAGAGGCGGTACTGGGAGCTAATGTGGTTTTGACAAAATCAACCCATATTATTGATGTGACCGGTGAGGAGCCGATTACCTATCGCGGAATAGTTCCACCAAGGTCTGTAGTTATCCCCGGAACGTACACCAAAAAATTTCCAGCAGGAGATTACAATGTAGCTTGTGCTTTAATTATTGGACAAAGAAAAGAAAGTACAGATAAAAAGGTTTCGCTAAATGAAGCTTTGCGAACGCATAATGTAGCGGTGTAACTTAGAGGTGAGGAGTGAGGAGTGAAAGTTGATTTTTTTCACCTCTCACCCCTCGCCTTTGTTTACTTATATGTCAAATTTTATTCCTTGAGCTAAAGGAAGTTTTGTACTATAATTAATCGTATTAGTTTGTCGACGCATATACGCTTTCCAGGCATCAGACCCACTTTCACGACCGCCGCCAGTTTCTTTCTCTCCGCCAAACGCACCACCGATTTCTGCACCACTAGTTCCTATGTTTACGTTTGCAATCCCACAATCAGAACCTGCATTGGAAAGGAAAAACTCTGCATCTCTAAGGCTATTAGTCATGATCGCAGAAGATAAACCTTGTGGTACATCATTTTGCATAGCAACCGCCTCAGATAGGTCTTTATATTTCATTAAATACAAAATCGGAGCAAAGGTTTCATGCTGTACAATTTCATAATGGTTTTCCACTTCAGCTATACAAGGCTTTACATAACAACCAGATTTGTACGTACGTCCTTCTAGTACTCCGCCAGATACTGCAAACTTTCCACCCTGCTTTTTTACTTCTTTTATAGAATTCATATAGGCTCCAACAGCATCCTGATCGATGAGCGGACCAACATGGATTTTTGGATTTAAAGGGCTTCCAATTTTTAATTGTTTATAAGCCTTAACCAAAGATTTTTTCACCTTATCATAAATGCTTTCATGAATGATTAATCTTCTGGTTGATGTACAACGTTGACCACAGGTACCAACAGCTCCAAAAACAGCTCCTGTTACGACTAGATTTAAGTCTGAATTTTCGGTAACAATAATCGCATTGTTTCCTCCGAGTTCCAATAGACTCTTTCCTAATCGTGCGCCAACAGTAGCTGCAACAATTTTACCCATTCGTGTACTTCCCGTTGCAGAAATTAATGGTACTCTTCCATCTGTTGTCATGTACTCTCCAACTTTATAGTCGCCGTTTACAATACAAGAGACACCTTCAGGAACATTATTTTCTTTTAAAACTTTGTGAAGGATATTCTGGCAGGCGATACTACATAATGGTGTCTTTTCTGATCCTTTCCAAATGCAAACATCACCACAAACTAATGCTATCATAGAATTCCAGGACCAAACTGCTACTGGAAAATTGAAGGCAGAAATAATACCTACAATTCCTAAAGGATGCCATTGTTCATACATTCGGTGACTTGGTCGCTCGGAGTGCATCGTTAGACCATATAGTTGTCTGGAAAGCCCAACAGCAAAATCACAAATGTCAATCATTTCCTGTACTTCGCCAAAACCTTCCTGTAAACTCTTTCCCATTTCGTAGGAAACAAGTCGACCTAAAGAATCTTTATGTTTTCTCAACTCTTCCCCATATTGTCGAACAATTTCGCCACGCTGCGGAGCAGGTATCTTTCTCCATTTTCCAAATGCTTTTTGAGCAGAAGCAACGACTCTTTCATATTCTTTTTTAGAGGTAACGCTTACACTTCCGATATAAGCACCATCAACTGGAGAGTAGGACTTTATATATTCCTTTGAAGCAGCAGTAGATTTTAAGCCGGTACTTGTACCATTGTTCTTCTGCTTAAGGCCTAATTTTTTTAAAAAATCTTTTTTCATTGAATGTGGTTTTATTCTTTTTTAAAATTTTGATCGAATTGAAGGCGCAAATTTATACATTTTTAATCCAAGAAGTCGAAAATCTTCTCAACAAGTTTAGCCGAATGAGGACAGACGTTTAGTAAAAAAGATCAAATTGATTCGCCTTTCTTTTTGAGTGTTTATTGTATAAAGTGAATTCACGCCCACCAATAAAGGTTCCTTTGTTCGAAACTTAACTTTTTTTAACAGCGGAATAATCTATTTAACAAGACGCTAAGGAATAAGTACGTATAAAATGATGTTTATGTTTTTGGTACAAAGATGGAATTGGTCTTCCATCGAAAAAAGGGTTCTTATTAAAACGGAAATTATAAATCGGGGAACCTCCCGTGAGGACAAATCTCGATTTACAACCTACTATCTTACAATAAACGTAACCATGAGAAAGCAAACAGAAAGATTATGGCATCCCCCTAAACTAAATGATTTTAGAGTCTAATTCCCCAAAACCGGAGGCTTTATATTTCTAAACCGATTTTAAAATTCAAAAGGGGCTATCCTGAAACAGATGTTTTAAAGACCATAATCAAACTATCTCAAAACCGTGAAGGGAGCGCTGAGCATTTGCCAGTCTCCTTTCTCTTTTTTACCCGCAATTCGTCTTTCTCTTCTAAAAAAGGAGCCTTTTCCAAACGATCCGCTTTTCATTACTCCCCTTTCCTTTCTTCGTCTATATAAGAGATCGATACGTAGAACAAAACCTTTTACTTTTGATTATTGTTAAAATATTCAGGATATTGTGTATTATTTTCACAACTCACATAGTTAAATGAAAAATCCTTTTGCAGTCATATTGGTTATTGCTGCCTTATTCTTTGCGGCTGGCGGGAATTCTTGGCTCCTTATACCTGCAATCATTTTTTTTATTATCAGTTCTACAGGGAATAAAAAAAATAAGCAGCAGCGGAATCAACCTAGAAATAGAGGACGTAATTATAACCCTCGTCGAAGACAACAGGGGCAGCAGGATGATCGTCGTCGTCAATATCAAGAACGAAGAAGACCAAGTCCTCCACCTCGAACACGACAACAACCTGTATCAAGACCCAAGCCAAATCCGTATAAAAAAAGCGGAGTAATGAAGTATAAAGATTTTGATTATGAGGGAGCGATAGAGGATTTTAAAAAAGCAGTTGAAATTGACGCCAACGATATTCCGACCCATTTTAATTTAGCTTGCTCCTATTCATTGACAGAGCAAAAAGAGTTGGCCTACAAGCATATTGACCATGCAGTCAAATTAGGATTTAAAGAAGTTGCAAAAATAAAAACGCATGATGCTTTTGCGTTTATACGTATACAAAGTGATTTCGAGACGTTTGAGAAAAATGGGTTTCGCTTAACGTCTAAAATGGATATTCCTCAGGAAGCAGATGAAAAAGTTGATCCTCTTTTATTAGAACGACTTAAAAAATTAGCAGAGCTAAGAGATCGTGGGATATTAACAGAAGCAGAATTTTTGATTCAAAAAGAGAAATTAATCCGATAGTACTTAATGAAGAATAAAAATATTGCAGCCTTATTGGCTTTCTTTTTTGGCATTTTTGGGGTGCATCGTTTTTATCTTGGACAAACGGGTTTAGGAATTGTATATTTAGTCTTTTTCTGGTTAGGCTTTCCAGCAATTATTGGTCTTATCGATGCAATCATTTTCCTTTCAATGGATCAGGATGAATTTGATATGAAGTATAACCAAAAAAGCCCCCTTCCAGATCATAGACGTTATGATACAGATTTTTCGAGAACTGAACGTCGGGATTATAGAGCAGAGCAACGTCAACTCAGACAAGAACGAAGAATGGAACGTCAACAGCAATCTCAAGCACAAAAACGTGGTCCAAACCCACGACAATCCGCTCCTCCGCTTAATAGAAGAAACAATCCTTTTAAAATTTCCGGGATAAAAAAATACAAAGAATTTGACTACAATGGTGCTATCGACGATTTCAAAAAAGCATTATCTGTTAGCCCGAAAGACGTTTCAATTCATTTCAATTTAGCATGCACTTATTCCTTAGTAGAAGAAAGAGAAAATTCTTTCTTCCATTTAAGTAAAGCAGTGGAATATGGGTTTGTTGATTTCAAAAAAATCCAGGAGCATGATGCTTTAGCTTATCTTAGAATACAGGATGAGTTTGATGTTTTTAAGCGTAATGGTTATCGCCTGAATGTACCTCCTCCGCCTAACACACCTACAGCGCCGGAACCGATAATTGAAGAGGAAGAAAATGATATTGACTTTAGTGAAGACCTATTGAATAAAAATAATGCCCTGCTGGATCAAATCAAGCGTCTTGGTGATTTACGTGAAAAAGGCTTGCTGACAGACGAAGAGTTTGAAACACAAAAACGTAAATTACTAGGCTAAACCTTTCTGAATTTCCATCTCACCGACGAAATCTCTCATTTCAACGACATTTTTTGATAGAAGGAGCACTTCCTCCTAATTTGTGTCTAGATTTATTCACTAAATTAACGATTATGAAAACGAAAAATGTTGTTTTATTTCTAGCTTTAGTTCTTGTTTTATTTCAGGGTTGTATTCCTTCTTTGTATCCTTTATATACCAAAGATAAGCTCGTAACGAATAAAGAAATTGAAGGCGTTTGGGTGGAAACCTTAGGAGAGAAGAAAATAAACCTCTCCGAAAATTCAAATGTTTCAGGTACATTGACTGTGAAAAACGAATTGAATACCGTGTGGGATTTTAAAGCCTATAATGACGGAAGCTTTCGACTAATATATGTAGATAGTGAAGGAACGCCAGGTGTTTTTGATGCACATTTGGTAAAATTAGGCGACGATTATTTTTTCAATTTTTCACCAGGAGATTCTTCTAAGGAAGACGAAGAAAAATACCCGGAATTAAAAGGGAAAAAATTTAACGATATGGAGATTTTCAATTACTATCCGGCAAATACGTTTGCTAAAGTTAGTATGAAAGAAAACGAATTAACTATTGCCTTGTTTGATGGTGGTTTTTTAGAAGATTTATTAGACAGAAACTTAATAAGAATAAAGCATGAAAAAGTTGATGATCAATATATTTTAACAGCTCAACCAGAGGAGTTACAAAAGTTTATCATAAAGTATGCGGACAATGAAGATGCATTTGGAAACCCATTAGTCTTGAGTAAGCAATAATGTTTTGAATAAATGGAAAAAGTAAGTCGGTCCTATACTATTCTAAAAAGTCGAGTGCTTCAGCACTTGACTTTTTGGACGTTTGCTTTTTTTCTTTTAGCTGGTTTTTTTGCAAAAGAGTATGGCAGTACTTTTTTAAAATTAAATCTGATCTATACCGGACTTTTCTTGCTAAGTATTGTCGTCGTCGTTTATATAAACCTGCTAATTTTAATTCCGAGATTTTTACAAAAAGGCAAGTGGTTACTTTATGTTTTTACCTTGCTACCTGTTATCGCTTTGGGGATAATGCTTAACTTCCTAACGTTTGAATATTTAAGTGATTTCTTGTTTTCTGACTATTATTTTATTTCTTATTATGAGATTAGAGACCTTTTTAATTTTATCATTGTTTTTTTAGCTGCAACGACTTTATTGAAATTAGCGAAAGGTTGGTTTGAACTGACCGAGCAAAAGAAAAAAATCAATCAACTGGAACGAGAAAAACTGGATGCAGAATTGGGCGCATTAAAATCTCAAATCAATCCACATTTTTTATTCAATAGTTTAAATAGCATGTATTCTTTATCGCTGGATAATGATCCAAAGGTGCCTCAATTATTATTGAAGCTATCCTCCGGTATGCGTTATATGTTGTATGAGAGTAATGAAAATTTTGTCCTACTCGAGAAAGAATTAGATTATTTGAATAACTACCTTGACTTACAAAAATTACGAACAGACCAAAGTGCAGCAATCGATTTTAAAATAGAAGGTCAGGTAGAAAATCAAAAAGTTGCCCCGCTGGTTTTTATTCCTTTTGTTGAAAATGCATTTAAACATGGGATTAAAGGAGCTATTGAAAATGTATTTATAAATATTCGATTGGAAATAGATGCCAAAAGCCTGGTATTTAAAATTGAAAACAATAAAGGAACTGTTGAAGAACTTTTAAACGATAAACGATTTGGTGGTGTTGGATTAGAAAATGTAAAAAAACGCCTTGACCTTTTGTATGAAAAAGAATACACGCTAGCAATTATAAACGATGAACAAGTTTATAAGGTAGAACTAAAAATACCCATTAAATGAAAATCCGATGTGCAATCATTGATGATGAGCCACTTTCTATAAAAGTGGTAGAAAAGTACCTGGCTGATCTTCCTCAGTTAGAGTTGGTGGCAACTTGTAAAAACGCTTTTGAAGCAATGGAACTGTTGCGGAAAGAATCAATTGATTTGATTTTTCTGGATATTAATATGCCAAAACTTTCTGGTGTCAGTTTTTTAAAAAGTTTATCCAAACCACCCTTAGTGATTTTCATTACCGCTTATCCTGAATATGCGGTTGAAGGCTTTGAGTTGGAAGCCCTGGATTATTTGCTGAAACCTTTTTCTTTCGAGCGTTTTTTAAAAGCGATCAATCGGGCACAGGAGAAAATGGTTTCTAGTAACGATGAAAATGCTAAAGATCATCTTTTTATCAAAGCTGATAAAAAACTCTATAAGGTTAATTTCGAAGATATTTTCTACCTACAGGCTTATGGAGATTATGTGAAAGTCTTCACGAAGGAAAAAACACTGCTTACTAAAGAAAGACTTAATAATTTGTTACAAAAACTGCCAAAAGCAAGGTTTCAGCAAATACATCGTTCATACATTATTGCTTTGCCAGCAATACAGTTTATTGAAGGTAATCAGGTACAAATCAACGAAACGAAACTACCGATTGCCACAACATATAAGGAAGAATTAATGTTAAGGTTAAAAAGTCAATGACATCACGTATCTTTGACCTTTCTAAAAACATATATTAATTTTTGGCACTATGTGTGAAGGTTAATAGTTTAGGAATAAACCAGCATACGATAAAATAGAAAGGAAATTACACAAATATGATCGCGTCAAATTTATTATCCCAGAGTATTGTCCCTTTGAAAACCTCTGATACGGGGCAAGAAGCCCTTAGCATCATGAGTGATTTTTATGTTAAGCACCTGCCAATTGTAAACAATAAGCAATTATTGGGTCTGCTCGCTGAAGATGATATTCTCAATAATGATATTCAGGAAGCAGTGGGGTCTTATCAGCTTTCTATGTCTCGACCTTATGTGAAAGAAGGAGATCATATTTTCGAGGTAATGAGCATCATGAGCGAATATAACCTTACAGTTATACCGGTTGTAGATAATGAAGATAATTTTCTAGGGCTGATTTCACAAGATGAGTTATTGCGATTTTTTGCAGGGATTGGTTCTTTTACAGAGCCGGGAAGTATAATTGTTCTCGAAATGAGTAAAGGAGATTATAGTCTTTCCCAAATTTCACGTATCGTAGAATCTGAAAATGCTGCGGTATTAAGTAGCTTTATAACCACCAATCTTGATTCTACCAAAATTGACGTAACCTTAAAGATAAACCTTCAAGACATTTCAGCTATTTTGGCTACTTTTGAGCGCTTTGATTATACCGTCAAAGCAAGCTTCCAGGAGTCAGAGTATTTTGACAATCTTAAAGATCGCTATGATTCGCTCATGGCATTTTTAAAGGTGTAAAATGCCCTTTATGTTAGCATAAAACCCCCTAAATCAGATTTCCGAAATTTACCTATTTTTGACAAATTATGTGGAAATCCTTCTTTTTGTTTTTTCTTATTTTGTTTTCCAGCAACCTTTTTGCGCAGAGCGAATTTGTAGTAATCAATTCTATTTCCGTAGAAGGTAATAAGAAAACAAAAGATCGAATTATTTTTCGAGAGATGGATTTTACAGTTGGTGATACTCTTTCCTTAGAAACACTCCAAGATCGCTTACAGCAAAATAAAAACTATATCATGAACACCAGCTTGTTTGTGTTTATGGATATGAATATTAAAAACTGGGATCATGAGCAGCATAAAGTGGATTTGCTCTTAGTGGTAAAAGAAGCCTGGTATATTTTTCCTTTCCCGATTTTTGAATTAGCAGACAGGAATTTTAATGTATGGTGGTCTGAGCAAAACCGTTCGCTCGAGAGAGTCAACTATGGAGTTCGCTTTGTACATCTAAATACCACCGGAAGAAGAGATCCTTTGAAACTCCAGTTTCACCTTGGGTACACGCAGAAATTTGAACTTGTCTATCAATTTCCGACCTTGAATAAGGACCAGACCTTTGGCATGATTGGCGAGTTTTTCTATGCACGGAATAAAGAAATTGCTTATAAAACAGTAGATGATAAACTAGAATTTCAACGTCGAGAAGATGAATTTCCATTGCAACGGTTTCGTGTCGGCTTAAATTTTTTCTATCGACCAAAAATCCGCTCTATCTTTTATGGTAAAATAGAATATCAAAAAAACACAATCACGGACTACGTGATTAACGAACTAAATCCTAATTATTTTTTAAATGGCGAAACCTCACAAGAATTAATGTATTTACGGTTTGAGTATTCTTATGAAAATAGAGATATCAAACCCTTTCCGCTATCTGGAAATTTCTTTTCTACTGTCTTAGAAAAAGAAGGATTAGGTATCTTTAAAGACCGGGATGGTTTATATTCTACCACTATGTTTGGACAGTATTTCAAATGGAACGAAAAGTGGAGTTCAGAAACTATTTTTAAAACTAAATTGGCACTCATTCGTAAAGAACAACCTTATAATAATTATTGGTCGCTGGGTTATGTCGATGATTTTTTGAGTGGGTATGAATTTTATGTGATCGATGGATTGGATTATTTTTATACGAAAACCGCAATACGATTTGAGTTGTTAAATAAACGAATGAACTGGGGGAAGTATATGCCGATCAATGCATTTAAAGAAATGCCTTTAAAAGTATATCTAGTGCTGAATAATGACTTTGGATATGTCAATAGCACTCAATTTAACGAGTTTAATAATCTTGGAAATCGAGTCTTATGGGGTAGAGGAATCGGATTAAATTTTGTCGTGTTTTATGATAAGGTGATTCGTTTTGAATATAGTATGAATCACTTAAAGGAAAAAGGATTATATTTACACTTTAACTTATCTTTTTAATGCAAGTTGTTATTTACGGAAGGCTGTTGAAGGAAAGAGATATTCCTTTTATACAAGAACTCTTTGACATTTTAAGTGAAAGAGGCATAAATACCTATGTGTATTCGGAATACTTTGAAATGATCAAGGATCGATTGACCTTTAAAAGTGATCTTGGGGTTTTTGAAGGATATCTGGATTTTAAAATGCGAAAATTTGACGCCTTGATTTCTCTGGGAGGTGATGGAACAATCCTGAATGCAACAACCTTAGTCCGAGATACTGGCGTGCCAATACTTGGGATTAATCTTGGCCGCTTAGGCTTTTTGGCAAGTATTGAAAAAACAAAAATTAAAGAAGCAGTTGATCTACTTGAACAAGGGCGATATTCTTTTGATGAACGGACGATGTTGTATATGGAGTCAAATATTCCGTTGTTTGGAGAAACACGTTTTGCACTCAATGATTGCACGCTATTGAAAAGAGATACCTCTTCGATGGTTACCATTCATACGTTTATCAACGGAGCGTATTTAACCTCTTATTGGGCAGACGGAATAATTATTTCTACACCTACGGGTTCAACAGGTTATTCGTTGAGTTGTGGTGGACCAATTATATTTCCAAATTCAGGAAACTTTGTCATCACACCAGTAGCGCCGCATAATCTCAACGTTCGACCTATCGTAATCTCAGATACTTCGGTTGTTTCTTTTGAAATTGAAGGACGCGCGGAAAACTTTTTATGCACCTTAGATTCAAGGTTCGAAACGATTACTGCAGAGCATCAACTTGCTGTCCGCAAATGTGATTTTACGATTAAATTAGTTCAACTTCAAAACTCTACCTTTCTTGAAACGATTCGAGAAAAACTAACCTGGGGCCAAGACTCCAGAAATTAATGCTCAGCAATAGACATAATGAATCATAATTAACGAATGGAAAAAATCTATAATCGTTAATCGATATTTCCTGTCCGAACTGATGTTCAGTCAGACGGATTTATTCTTAAATCAAAATGGATCCTTTCGATGCAAATTACGTTTACGCATAAAAAAGAAACTTATCAAGCCAACTTATCCAGGCCCTTGGATATTTCAATTCCGTTAGAGACTGGAGAAAATACTGTAAACTGTTTTTACGCACCTTTGATGGAGACGGCACCAGTTGTAGCCGGAGATTTTATCGGATCAACAGAGCAAGGAGGCTTAGTAAACTTTCTGAACCTACGCTTAAATCCGCATGGCAATGGGACACATACCGAATGTGTTGGACATATCGCTAAAAAGAAATACACGATTAATCAGAGCCTTAGAAATTTTCATCATATAGCAAAAGTAGTAAGCCTTTTTCCAACGAAATTAGAAAACGGCGATCGAGTGATCTTAAAATCACAAGTAGAAGACGTTTTTAAAAAAGGAGAAGTAAAAGCGATTATTATAAGAACCCTTCCAAACCATCCTGACAAACAAGCTCGTCATTATTCCGGAACGAACCCTCCTTATGTAGATCATGAGGCTATTTCGTATCTGGTTGATGGTGGAATTGAACATCTTTTGATTGATTTGCCATCTGTCGATCGAGAAGAAGACGAAGGGCAGTTATTAGCGCATAAGGCCTTTTGGCAGTATCCCGACAAAATCAGAGAATTTGCTACGATTAGCGAGCTAATTTATGTTAAAAATGAAATCAAAGATGGATTCTATTTGTTGAATCTACAAATTGCTAGTTTTGAAATCGACGTCAGTCCCAGTAAACCAGTGCTTTATAAATTAAAGCGAGTACTTAACTGAAAAATTAATATTTTTCCATTTGACATGCTTTGTTTTTTCCCGTAATTTTATAGTATATTTTACAATTTAACCAGAACATCTTAACCTAATGTCTAACCTGTCCTCGACTTACACATCGAAGATTTATAAGGAGTTTAAATCCATAGAGACAAATGAGCATTTGTCTGTTGTACGGTTTTATGAATCTTACGAGACAGAAATCCCTACCTTAAACTTTACAGAATACTTTGAATTATTAATTTCTTATATCGATGCCCTTTTTGAGATTGGTGCCTACCAAAGTCATAGGAGAGTCGTAGATACTGCTATTCAAATGTCTATTCTTCACAATATTAAATTTTATAATGGGAAAGATATTTACATAGAACTTTTGTTTAAAAAAGCGGCCTCTTGCTATAATTTGATGGAGTACAATCAAGCAGAACATATTTTAAGAGAATTAGTGAAAATAACACCATACAATGAAATGGTTCAGCGCTTCTTAAAGAAATGTCTACGAAGAAAGCATCCGGAATATTTAAAGAATGCGAGAGGCTTATCAATCCTTCTTTTATTAGGAACGGCCTTGGTGGTAGCGGTGGAACTTGTAGTTGTTCGGACGCTTTTAGTAGATTATGTTAGTTTGTTTGAGACGATTCGAAATAGCATGTTTGTTTTAGCGGTAGTTATCCTTGTAGGAAGTCTGGTTTTTCACAGAGCACAAATTCATTTTTGGGTAAAACAGTTTATCCTGGATTGTAAAAAACGGAAAGGCTAAAATACGTTCTATCTAATCAAAATCACAGATCCTTTTTTCTCCACTATTCTTCCATTCGTTTGGGTAATGCGAATACTATAAGTATATACTCCTGCAGGATAATAGAAAAAACCATTTCGCCCAGTCCAGCCTTCATCTTGATTGGTTGTTTCAAAAATCTTCTTTCCCCAGCGGTCAAAAATTTGCATGTTATAGTCAACGGTTTCTCCAAAAACAATTCGCGCTTTAAATTCTTTGTTTACGCCTTCCGGAACAAAAGCATTTGGTACAAGAATATTAGAAAGTTGTTCTACACAAAATGTATTCGATTGTGAAGTGATGTTCATTTCGATGCCGTCAGGATTTGTAACACGTGCATGCGCAAGGATATAATAACAGACGGTTACTTCGTCAGGGTTGCTAATGTCAATGGCATCAGAAAAAGAAGTCGTGTTTTCATCAACACTGATCACAAAACTAGAAACGCCATCAACTATTCTATAAATATCATATTGATCCAGTATGCCACTCGAATGTTCAAAAGGCGTCCAATTGAGCAGATTTGTTTGATCTTCTTGACCAACACCACTTCCGTGAATAATCGCTACTTCATTGGATAATTTTGTGCTATCACAATCATCAAAGGATTTTATTCTATAATATTGAAGGGCTACATCAGGACTCGCATCATTTAATGTTCTGGTTTCTTCGGGATCAATAGAGGAAGGCAAAATATAGCTTTCTAATGTTGTGAAATTACCTCCAGCGGTCCGTTCTTCAAATTCTACAAAGTTAACTTCTGCGTCGTCATTCCATTGCCAGGTAAGTTCCACCTCATTCGCATCGTTGACGCTTGCATTTTTTAAAAATAAAGTTCGAACGGGCTCAACAATATCCAGGTTCAAACAGCGAACATTTGAAAGAGATACAGTCCCTGTGGTTTGCTCTGTCGTTTGAACATAAAAACAATAACTGTCTCCATCATTGGTGTTTGTAAAAATATAGGTGGAGTCTTGTGAGCTTGCCTCATCTAAAAACATAAAGGGACCATTGTTGATGGAAATAAATAGTTCGTGTTTATTGATTCCATTTTGCCAATTTCGATAACGGTTCCAATCCAGCTGAATACTTTGCGCGCAAGGATCTACAATGCTTTCCAAAAAAACAGTAAAGTGAGGTAAGTCAAAAATACTGGTGTTTCCACAAAAGTCCATCGGAATAATAAAGTAAGATTCTGACTGGTTATTTGGATCAGCATTAAGGTCCGTATAAAAATTGAAAGAGGCATCGATGGTATCAATTGGAAGAGAGCCAATTGGTGATGTTCGATAGATGATATAACTCGTCACTTCGGGGGAATTACTGTTCGCCCAACTTATTTCTACATCATTTCCATTGACAGTGACGAAAGTTATCGACAATGGTTCAGGGGGATTGTTGTTAAGTGTATCAGAAGCTACTTGTGGAACTCCCGGACAGTTTGCATTGGTGACAATGTAGTAATAGAAGGTATCGCCAAGTGGATTGCCATGAAAAAAGTGATCTATGGTGGAATTCGTAACAGAAGTTAAAAGACTATAAGGACCGTTGAGGGTGCTGCTAAAAAATATATCATAGCTGACAAAGGCACCGCATGGATTAGTTGGTAATTCCCAGAAAAGCGAATCATTTCGAACGCACTGGAAATCAGGCGGATTAATTTGAGCAAGGAGTCCTGTACTCATAAACCAAAAAGCCAATATAGAAAATAATAATCTCACGTTGTTTTTAAGTGTAATGTCAAATCAACAAACTATTCCTGAGTACTTAAACTTAATTCAAACTTTTTTTCAAGCACCTCCATAGAATAAGTATCTTTCAATTCAAATTCAAAAATCAGGCTCCCGCCAATATTTTTTTTATAGTAAACTAATCCCAGCCCTTTTGCAAAAATCTCTATACCGCTTGTCTTCGTTTCAAGGTGACCATCAAAATCATCATCGAGAACTTCGTTGATACTGAATGCAATAGCTTCGTAGTCTACATTTTTATAAGTATACGTTCGTTCGCCAATATAACGCTTATTTCTAATCAGTGTTGTGGTATGTAAGGGGTCATGACTATAGGTCCATTTCATTTTTTGTAGAAAAACGCCAGTAGAGTCCTTCACTTCGAAAGGGAATGCATTGCCATATTCAATTTCAGCAGGAAACCGAAGTTGCTGCCCTGTAGTGTCAAAAGCATAGATAAATTGTTTTGTTTGAAGCATGCCGTTACTCACCTCTTCTTCAATAGAAAATTGTTCCACCTCTAAAAATTGATTATAAATATTAGACATAAAATACGTTGCAGTATCTGTCTTTAGCGTTCTAAAATACCAATAAGAGCTGCCTAAGGTGTCATTGCTCACAGGCTGATACTCGTATACTAAAGGCTCTTCCAGCTCGTCAATTGGATAATAGAACGCACGGATATTTATTTTTCCATCTTTTTCTGTACCACAAGACGTGATAAATAAAGTGCAGCAAAAAAGGAAGATTATTGAAAAGGAATTAAATTGGAGCATACCTTAATTTTAAGTTTATGCAAAGCTAAAGCCTGATTGGCAAAAAAAAGTGCTTTTTAGACGATAAATGTGCCACTTCTGCAAGGCATTTTAAACCAAAATGCCATTTTGGCGTATTTATTAGTTAAAAACAGTGATGGTATAAATTATGTGCTCTAATTTACGTCTCTGTATTTTGAATATTATTAAAATGAAAGCTAAAAAGTACATGCTATAAACGCATGCTTCTGAACTTCTATTGGTATCTTTGCCAACTACACATATAAAGAAGAAATAATGTTAAAATTTATATCAAAATCCATAAAAAAAGTCTTCGGAACTAAGTACGATCGAGATGTAGCTGCCTACACTCCTATTGTACAGGAGATTAATGAAGAGTTTGAAAGACTTAAATCATTGAGTAATGATGAATTACGGAATAAAACGATATCGTTTAGGGAACGGATAAGTGAGCATTTGGCCGGGATTGATGAGGATATAAAATCTCTCTCCGAAGAAGCAACGAATGAGCCTGACTTTTTGCGGAAGGAAGATATTTATAATGAAATAGATAAACTCCGAGAAGATCGAGATAAACATTTAGAAGAAATTCTAAAAGAAATCTTACCTGAAGCCTTTGCAGTAGTTAAAGAAACCTCTCGTAGGTTCATGGATAACGAAACAATTAGCGTGACTGCAACAGATCATGATCGGGATTTGGCTGCTGCAAAAAGCTACGTGACCATCGAGGGAGACAAAGCTGTGTGGCAAAATAAATGGATGGCTGCAGGTGGAGAGATTACTTGGAATATGGTGCATTATGATGTGCAGCTGATTGGAGGAATGGTACTTCACGATGGAAAGATTGCAGAGATGATGACGGGTGAGGGTAAAACGCTTGTCGCAACCTTGCCGGCTTACCTAAATGGTCTTTCAGGCTTAGGGGTCAATGTCATTACCGTTAATAATTATCTGGCACTTCGGGATAGTGAATGGGTAGGACCTATTTTTGAATTTTTGTTACTAACCGTTGATTGTATTGATAAATATAAGCCACACTCTGACGGTCGTAAAAAAGCATATCGATGTGATATTACCTATGGTACGAATAACGAATATGGTTTCGACTATTTGAGAGATAATATGGTGCGTTCGAAAGAAGAAAAAGTTCAGGGTAAGCATCACTTTTGTATGATTGATGAGGTGGATTCGGTTTTAATTGATGATGCGAGAACGCCTTTGATTATTTCAGGACCAATTCCTAAAGGTAGCGAGACTCAAGAATATATAGCACTAAAGCCAGAAGTGGAACGACTGATTGCTGCACAAAGAAAACTAGCGACAGAGTATTTAGCAACAGCGAAAAAATTATTCAAAGATGGAATCGTTGGTGTAGAAGAAGATGAAGCAGGTATGGCATTGTATCGTGCTCATAAAGCGCTTCCAAAGTATCGTCCTTTGATTAAGTTTTTAAGTGAAGAAGGCGTAAAAGTATTAATGCAAAAAACAGAGAACCACTATATGCAAGAGCAAAACAAGCGAATGCATTTGGTAGATGAGCCTTTGCTTTTTACAATAGAAGAAAAAACGAGAAGTGTTGAGTTGACGGAACGCGGTGCAGAGTTTATGGCGAAGGGTGGCGATGATTCTAACTTTTTCGTGATGCCGGATATTGCAACAGAAATGCAAGAGATAGAATCGGAAGAAGAT
>CAYXQH010000026.1:0-20254 GCA_964467425.1 uncultured Saprospiraceae bacterium | reverse complement strand
CAAAATGAGATATGAAAAGTGTTTTTCCAAATACTTTCCAAACAGCAGCTAAATAGATCCCAAAAAGAGGCGGATGCCCAGCATCTAATGAAGCAGGAAGGAATAAACTCGAAAAATTATTTTCATAATAATAATGTGCAAATTTTGAAGACTGAAGAACAGCATCCCAAAAAAAGCCATTGTCTTTTACAATAATGGTTAGGATTGTAAAAAGTAGAAAAAAAGGAAGGCAGTTTTTTAAAGCCTTAGACATAGAAGATTATGTGGGTTATGTGGGTTTAAAAAATAACTATATAACCACATAACCATATGAATTGAATTACTGATATTCAATACTTCGCATCGGCTTTCCTGCCTTGAGTTTATTTTCCAGGCAAGCTCTAACAAAACTTACAAATAAGGGATGCGGGTTCTCTACGGTACTCTTCAACTCTGGGTGAAATTGAACACCTACAAACCAGGGGTGATTAGCGATTTCAACAATCTCGACTAATCCAGAATCTGGATTAAAACCAACGGGGATTAAATCACTGTCCTGATACTGAGAAAGATATTCGTTATTGAATTCATATCGATGTCGATGTCTTTCTTTTATATTTACAGTTTGGTAAGCTTCAAAAGATTTTGAATCCTTATTCAACAAACAATCATAAGCTCCGAGGCGCATTGTCCCACCTTTCTTCGAAATATTCTTTTGATCATTCATCAAATCAATTACTGGATGTGGCGTGTTTTCACTTACTTCAGTAGAAGAAGCACCTTCTAAACCCAGAACATTTCGACCATATTCAACAACAGCAGTCTGCATACCAAGACAAATACCGAAAAAGGGGATTTCATTTTCGCGGATATATTTTATCGCAGCGAGCTTGCCTTCAATGCCACGTTCTCCAAATCCAGGAGCAACTAATACACCATCCAAATCAGCTAACTTAGCAATGACCGCTTCTTCATTAGCCTCTAATTGTTCACTATGAATAGGAACGACATGCACCTTTGTTGCATTAATCGCTCCGCCATGTACAAAAGCTTCATAGATTGATTTGTAAGCATCTTGCAATTCATTATATTTTCCAACCAGTCCAATCCGAACTTCATTGAGAGGATTTTTTAATTTTCCTAGAAAAGCAATCCACTTCTTTAAATCCGGCTCTTTTTTATCGGTCAGTCGAAGTTGAGAAATGACTCGTTGATCCAGTTTTTCTTTCATCATCATAATCGGTACATCATAGATCGTCTCCGCATCAATCGCTTCAATTACTGAGGTGATGTCCACATTACAAAACAAGGCTAACTTTCTTCGGATATCTCCAGTTATAGGACGTTCCGATCGGCAAACCAGAATATCTGGTTGAATTCCATTTTTTTGTAACTCTTTGACAGAATGCTGCGTCGGTTTGGTTTTCAATTCCTTGGCAGCTTTGAGGTATGGAATAAGGGTCAAATGCACAACGATACAATTATCGCTTCCTAAATCCCATTTTAATTGACGCAAGGCTTCCAGATACGGTAGTGATTCAATATCTCCAACTGTTCCACCTAATTCAGTAATCACGATATCATAATCATTCGTATTTCCAAGTAGTTGAACACAACGTTTAATTTCATCTGTGATATGTGGGACAACTTGTACCGTTTTTCCCAAGTAATCTCCTGCTCGTTCTTTATTGATAACCGTCTGATAAACTCTTCCTGTAGTTACATTATTTGCTTGGGAGGTAGGTCGATTTAGAAATCGCTCATAATAACCTAAATCCAAATCTGTTTCGGCACCATCATCTGTTACATAGCACTCTCCATGTTCATAAGGGTTTAAAGTACCCGGATCAACATTTATATAAGGATCAAACTTTTGAATAGTAACTGAGAAGCCTCTGGCTTGAAGCAATTTAGCAAGAGATGCTGAGATGATACCTTTTCCCAATGAAGAAGTAACGCCCCCCGTAACAAAGATATATTTGGTCATCGTATTTCTTATAATTAAAGACTGACAAATCGTTCTTCTAAAATCAAGAACTTACATTACGGGATACAAAGGTAAGAACAAAAAGCTTGGCGTTAAAACTTCTATAAAGTTATTTTAAAAATCTTCAAAAACATTACTATTTGTTTACTAAGCCCTTAAACATATAAAAAACAAATATACTAATATAATATTGACATTAAGGAAGGGTTTTTATAATTTGCGGGTACCAAAACGATATACTTACAATTTTTCCCTCCGTATAACACACAATACCAAAACATTACGAAATGAAATCAGCTTACACTGTAAACAGGTTAATCCCTGTACTTTTCTTTTTCATTTCCCTCACACCATTTAACACTATACTTGCTAACATCCAATTTTTTGATGATCTCGATTGTTCGAAAAAAGAAGAATTGTGCATTGGAAAACGAACCTACAAGGATGGAAGAATATATTCCGGAGAATTTAAGTTTGGAGAACCAGAAGGACAGGGCAAAATGACCTGGAAAAATGGAAGTGTCTACGAAGGAAATTTTAAAAAAGGCCTTCGAAACGGGCATGGTTTGCAAGTCAATGACGATGGAAGTAAATATAAAGGCACTTTCGAGAATGGATACATGCAAGGGGAAGGTGCTTATGATTTTCCATGTGGACATCAGTTTGTCGGAACTTTCAAAAAGGATAAAATGCACGGAACAGGCACCATAAACTTCATCAATGGGACTTCTTATACAGGCGAATGGAAAGAGGGGAAACCGAATGGTAAAGGTGAAGCTATCCGAATAGATAAAAGTCAATTTATTGGAACGTTTAAATCTGGTTTGAGAGCAGGAATGGGTCAAATCAAATGGGCTGAAAAACACATTTTTAATGGAAATTGGAAAAACAATTTTCTAGATGGTACTTCAACCTTTGAGTTTGCAAATGGTGATCAATTAGAATGCACTTGGAAAAAAGGGCTTTTAATTAAGAGTGATTGCAAATATACGTTCAAAAATAAAACAACTATTACTAAAAGCTTAGAGCAATTAGCTGCTACAACAGCGATCAAAGATAATATAGCTCTTGTTTTATATTTTGATGGAATAGCGCAAACTTCCGAAGATAAAAAACAGATGAAAGACGCAAAAACTAAATTAATTATTGCAAAAAGAATCGTTTCTAAAAATACTCCTCTTTATAATTTAATCCAGCAACAACTGGAAATCATTGCTAAATAATTTCTCAATTCCCAGAAACTGCTATCGTCCGATCGGACGATACAGTTTCCCTTTTTTTTTCTCTAAATAAGTTTTCTTTTTTGAAAGACAAATAGCTATATATTTTATATAAAAATACAACTTAGCTTAAATCAATCAAATAAACATTCAAAATAAAAAACATGTACTTTTTTCTTAATTAATCCAGCTTGATTATGGGACTAAAACTGATGTCACAGTTTTAATTTTTTGATGTGGAATCATCCGAGTCTAAAGTAGATATTGTAATCGTTTTCCCTCCTTAACTCAATTATCACAACTACTTTAAAATCTAACTAATGCATTTAAAACTGACTGGCATCTTCCTATTCTTATTAGGAATTTATTTAAGCCCATTAAAGGCAAATAATCAATTAAGCACACCAAATCCTGCCCCAGACATTATCGACGCTATCTATAAATCAGACTGTCCAAAGTGGAAAAGCTACTGTAAAGGCAGCATTGAATTTAAAGATGGAAGTATTTACACAGGCGAAATCTCATTTGGAGAGCCTAATGGTAAAGGTGAAATGGTTTGGAAAGATGGAAATAAATATAAAGGCTCATTCCTTAAAGGTTTGAAGGAAGGCTTTGGAGAATTCACATATGAAGATGGAACCAAGTATGAAGGGGAATGGAAAAATGACAAAATGGAAGGACAAGGTGCCTATATCTGGAGTTGTGGTCATGAATACATTGGCGAATTCAAAAAAAATCAAATGGAAGGGCAGGGATCTATACTTTTAGCAAGTGGTGAATCCTATAATGGTGCCTGGAAAGATGGCTTGATTGATGGGTACGGAGCTTTTACAAGATTAGACGGCAGCCAGTTTATTGGTTTTAGTAAAGAAGGACAAAAGCATGGTGAAGGTTTTATGGTCTGGGAGTCTGGTGACACCTTATTTGGAAACTGGGCTAGTGGAAATATTGAAGGAGATGGTGTTTTTAAATTTAAAAATGGGGACCGTTTAATTACCGAGTGGCAAGATGGAATGGTGAATGAGGAAGGTACATACATTACTAAAAAGGGAAAAACGATCCATGAATCACTAGCTAATTTAGATTTTCCATTCACTTTGGATGATGAACCAAATAGAAATCTTCAATTAGCACTTTACACTGTCGGGCTAGAATATCAAAATGAAAATAACCTCAAAGAGGCAATGGCTTATTTGCAAATGGCCGCAAATATAGAATTAGAAGAAGAAAATAAAGGAATCATGCTCGCTTTCCATCTTGAAACTTTATCAAAGCAACAACAAGATTCAGGATGGGCTAGAAAGGATGATTAAAAATATAAAAGAACTATTTCCAAAAAACTCTTATTTCCTTAGTCCTCCTATTTTATCGAACCCTTATTATTTGAACAAATCTTCCTATTTCCAGGATTCGTTCCGAACTTTAATAAATACGATTCAGCGCTATTCTATTTGTGAAGAATCTATTTATGTAAATTCCTTTTATTACTGTTGATTGTCAGAAGCTGTATCGTAACGATACAGCTTTCTTTTTTTTGATCCTATCTCAATTATTTCTTTTAAAATTTTCACTTAACATAAACTTAATCTTCAAGTAACACTTAGTTAAGGGCTTGGGAGTTTCTTTGCAGCATAATTAGATACCTTATAAACATTGCGATTTAGCATAAAATTTAAAAAAAATTAAAACTACTAAAAGAATGAAAGATTTAAAGTTCCTTTTTATTGGGATGTTATTTTCCTGTTTATTTCTTACTGCATGTGGAAACGATGATGAAACACCTGATCCACCACCAGTAGACACCGCTGAAGAAATTGCAATACAAGCGTTTGCTGATTATTTTGAAGATTCAGGAAACAGTGTTGTTGACCCTGGTTTTGCTGCTGGTACGATTATACCATCTGCTGATCTTGGAGCTACATCTTCTGCTCCTTCTGGATTAATGTCTACTTCTTATAAAGGTGCTATTGATCCAAGTGGAGCTGCCTGGTACACAGGTTGGACTGCATACGAAAGTATTTTAGGAGGTGGAGCTACAACTGCTTTTACACCTGGTGCTAATGCCGTGAGCATTGATGATGCAGTAATGGCAGCTGCTGGTAATAATGTAATGTGGACAAAAGATAATACTTATGTTTTAGATGGTTTTGTATTTGTAAACGATGGTCAAACGCTTAATATCGAGGCTGGAACAGTGATTCAAGGAAAGTCTGGTGAGGGTTCTGAGGCTTCTGCTTTAATCATTGCTCGTGGTGGTACAATCGATGCGCAAGGTACTGCTACTGAGCCAATTATCTTTACATTCGAAGGAGACACAGGTAATACTAACCCTTCCACTAGAGGACAATGGGGTGGTTTGATTATTCTGGGTAAAGCATCTCTTAACTCAAACCCTGGTGAAACAGCAGTCGAAGGAATCCCAACGACAGAATTACGTGGTCTTTATGGAGGTACTGATGATACAGATAGTAGTGGAAAATTAACCTATGTATCTATCCGTCACGGTGGTACAAACATTGGTGCTGACAACGAGATCAATGGATTGACCCTTGGTGGTGTTGGTTCTGGTACAACAATCGACTATGTTGAAGTGGTATCTAACAAAGATGATGGTATCGAATGGTTTGGGGGTACAGTAAATGGAGCACACTTACTTTCTGTTTTCTGTGGGGATGATGGATTGGATTATGATGAAGGGTATAGAGGAAATAACCAATTCGTTATTGTGCACCAAGATCCAGCTGCAGGAGACGCTGACAGAGGTGGTGAGCATGATGGAGGAACTGACCCGGAAATAGGAACGCCTTACGCAACACCTAAATTTTTCAATGTTACTTCTATAGGAAACAGTGGAAGTCGAGCCTTAACTTTCCGAGATAATGCTGGTGGAGAATACCACAATAGTATCTTCTCAGGCTATGCGAGAGGTGTTGATATTGAGTTCCTTAAAAGTCAGGAACAACATTCTTACAAGCAGTTTGATGGTTCTATCCTAAAACTAGAGAATAACGTATTCAATGGAATTGGAACTGGAGACACTGGAGCTGATGTTTTCACGGTGACTGTTGTTGAATAAAGTTAAGTTTCATACCTAATTAAGTAGTAAAAAGCACTTCTTGAATTTCAAGAGGTGCTTTTTTTTATTATCTTCACCAACTTTAAGCATTTTTTAGAGTTCTTGCGTTAATAACGCTTTTGTCTTTAATATAATATATTGAAAGAATCAAGCAATACTTTTTCTATCCTTCAGTTCATTACCGTCTTTGTAATGGCTTTTTTGATATGTTTTAATACAGTGAGCCATAATTTCATCTACAATATAGACATGGAAGCATATGAGCTTTGTGATCCTATTGATGGAGAATCTGAAAAAGAAGCAGAGAAATCTGAAAAAGATGCCGATGATAAAATTCGTTCGAATTCTCAAGTAAAAAATGTCTTCGCTTCAAATAATTTAAACCAAACCTACACAAAACAATATTTTCAATCTCTTCACTATTCCAGGATTTTAACACCTCCTCCAGAATTACTTTCTTTACGTTTTTTTTAAGTTTTATCATACCTTCTTTTAATAGAGGTATTTATTATTTAAAGTTTAATGATCGAGGGAGTCCAATAGTTTCTGTTTTCTCGATGTCAAAAAATAGTATTTTAAAAAGATTTTCAACATGAAGAAGTATTTTGATTTTTCGCACTTTAAAGGTGATTTATTTGGAGGCATCACCGCTGGTATTGTTGCTTTGCCACTAGCCCTAGCATTCGGTGTACAATCAGGGATGGGTGCAGCAGCAGGACTTTATGGTGCTATTATTATTAGTTTCTTTGCAGCTTTATTTGGAGGTACGAATACCCAAATTTCAGGGCCTACTGCTCCGATGACTGCTGTAAGTATGGTCATCATTGCTGGTATAATGGCAGCAAACGGTGGTATCCTAGAAGATGCATTACCTTATATCTTATTGGTATTTTTACTCGCCGGTTTAATCCAGATTGGGCTGGGTTTTTTAAAAGTAGGACAATATATCCGCTATATACCCTATCCGGTAGTTTCTGGTTTTATGACTGGAATCGGAGTAATCATTCTAATCACACAGATACTTCCGATGATCGGATACTATCCAGAGAATGACACAAAATTTGTACAGGAATTACTCCCACAAGCCAAGGAGGTAGTGATGGAAAAAATTATCAGCGAAGAGTCCAAAGATGGATTATTAGCAGTAATTGATGGTGATTTTAAAAGTACATTAGTTCGTACAGACACTGTAACAAATGAATACATTCAGGATAAAGCAGTTACCCTTGCTAAAAATAGTGATGCAGGTGTTGTCAAATCAATAAAATTATTTCCGCAAGCATTCAGAAACATTGATCCTACGGAACTGATATTAGCACTGCTTACCATTTTTATTATCTATGGCTTTAAACGGATAACAAAAGCAATTCCAAGTTCTTTAGTGGCTTTAGTGGTTGTTTCACTCGGAGCCTACTTCTTCCTTCCGGAGGGTGGGTACAAAGGAATTGGAGAAATACCAAATAGTTTCCCTCCGATTAATCTCGGAATATTTACTAATTTTTCTTTTGGACAAATATCACCCTACATATTTACAGCCATTTCACTTGCAGCACTAGGGGCTATTGATTCCTTATTGACTTCAATTGTTGCAGATAATATGACAAAAACCAAGCACAATCCAAATAAGGAATTGGTAGGTCAGGGTATTGGAAACTCCATTGCTGCTCTATTTGGTGGTATACCTGGAGCAGGAGCAACAATCCGAACAGTCGTGAACATTCAAGCAGGTGGAAAAACCAGATTATCAGGAATGATGGCAGGGGTTTTATTATTAATCGTTCTTTTAGTGATGGGTCCTATAGCCTCAATGATTCCAGCAGCAGTTTTAGCAGGTATTTTGATTACAGTAGGAATAGGCGTAATGGATTATAAAGGTTTAAAAGCTATTCCACAGTTACCTATTTCTGAGGTTATCATTATGATTCTGGTATTGGTTCTAACTGTATTTGTTGGATTGATCGAAGCAGTAGGTGCAGGAATGATTTTGGCTTCTATATTATTCATGAAGAAAATTTCTGATGTTGTTGAAGACAAAACACAAACAGCACCTCTAAAAGAATTCTCAAGAGAGATGCCTTGGATTGATGAGGGCAATATCATAGATCGTGTAGGTGACGAAGTATATATCAAACACCTGGACGGTCCACTCTTTTTTGGATTTGCCTCAAGATTTCAAGATATGATGAATGCATTACCCGAGTTGAAAGTCGTTGTCATACGAATGGACAAAGTGCCTTATGTAGATCAATCCGGGCTGTATGCCATGGAAGATGCTATACAGGATCTTCAAGAACAGGATATTACAGTCGTATTTAATGATATTCATGGGCAGCCAAGAGATATGTTTGAAAGTTTCAACTTAATTCCTGGCCTGGTCCCTGAAGAACTTTGCTTTACTGATTTTAAAGAAACTTCAGCATGGCTCGAAGGTTTCTTAAAGGAAAAGCATCTTGAAGAAGAAGCGGCAAATAAAAGAAATAATTAAAAAAATCTGATAAATAATTTAATCATTTCTTTTCTTCCTAAAGTGGTCGTATCATTATAATGGTACGACCACTTTCATTTTTAGCTATAATTACTCCCCCACTCTTCGACTTTTAAAGACTGCGCTTCGTCAAGCCTTCATGGCAAGCCTGACTACCATGTAGGACTTCACTTCGTTACGCCTACACGGCAAGCCCGACTACCTTTTCTTACATTTTACATAAACTTAACATGCGCTTTACGCTCAGTTTAAACCATTCCCTGACCTTTGCAGTGAACAGTTAAAAAATTATTGAGATGAATTTGAGAAATCTACTTTTAAGCTTGAGCTTTGCCTTCGTCGCAAGTTCGCTTATGGCCCAAATGGGTACGATCACTGGTAAAGTCATTGAAGCCGAATCTGGCTTTGAAGTTATCGGCGGAAATGTTGTTATTCAAGGCACCACCACAGGAGCTTCCACAGATTTAGATGGCGTTTACTCTTTTCAGGTAGAACCAGGCACGTATACTATAGAGTGCTCTTACATTGGTTTTGACAATACCTTAGTGAAAGATGTGATCATAAAAGCTAACGAAGTGACCACGATTGACATTCAATTAGGAGAACAAGCCGTTGAATTGGATCTTGGTGCTACTGTTGTAGGAAAAAGACTAAATAACTCCGAAGCAGCCGTTCTAACCATTCAAAAGAAAGCACCAGTAGTTCTAGATGCAATTTCTTCTGCTCAAATTGCAAAGAGTGGCGATAATAATGTCGCTTCAGCTGTAAAAAGAGTTACAGGAGTTACCGTTGAAGGAGGAAAGTACATTTATGTACGAGGATTAGGTGATCGTTATAGTAAAACAACGTTGAATGGCGCAACGATTCCAGGTCTTGATCCAAATAAGAATACCGTTCAGATGGATCTTTTTCCAACAAACCTTATCGATAATATCGTAGTTTATAAAACCTTCTCCCCTAACCTACCTGGCGATTTTACAGGAGGTTATGTAGATATTGCAACCAAAGATTTTCCAACCACTAAAACTATTGCAGTTTCAGCATCTGTTGGGCTTAATTCAACATGGGCTTTCAACAATAACTATTTGAGTTATAAAGGAGGAGGAAATGATTGGATAGGTTTTGATGATGGAACAAGGTCTATTCCTAATCAGGTTCAATCGAATGGAGTACCATCTGTACAAAGAGGTGCCAATATCAATGCAAGTCAAGCCATGGCTTTAACAACTGCGACTAGTTCATTTTCTAATAATTTTACTTTTCAAAATGCTGCTCCTTCTCCCAACTATAACCTAGGTGTTTCTATTGGAAATCAGAAAACCGTTTTTGGAAAAAAATTAGGAATGATCGCTGCTTTGACTTATCAAAAGTCAAGCAACTTTTATGAAAATGGAACTTCAGGTATTTACCAACTAACATCTAATTTTAAAGACGCAAATGGATTGACCACTCAGTTATCAGTGGATGATACAAAGGGTTCAGACAATACGCTTTGGGGAGCGATGTTCAACACAAGTTTGAAATTAAATTCTAATAATAAAATTGGCTTGACTTTGATGCATAATCAAAGTGGTACTTCTACGGCCAGATTCCAGGAAGGTAAAAAGCAAGTGGATGATCCGGACGATGGTTACCAAACACGAACCTGGCAATTCTTAGAGCGTGGATTATCTACGGCTCAGTTAAAAGGAAAACATGTATTCGGTGAGAAAAATATGGAAATCAATTGGATGAGTTCTTTAGCAAACTCTACGCAAGATGAACCAGATTTGAGATTCTTCACGAATCGATTTAGAGATCTTGGCAATGGAGATCGTTCTTATTTTATCAAACCTTCATCTGATCGATTGCCTGTTCGTTACTTCCGTAACATGAATCAAGTTAATCTGGATAATAAAGTCGATGTTTCCATACCTTTTAATCAGTGGGATGGATTTAGCTCAAAATTCAAATTTGGAGCAGGTTACTTAGCGAAAAGCCGAGATTTTAGAGAAGAACGATTTAATTACGACAATCAAACGGCTGCTTTCTCTGGTGATATCACTCAATTTTTGAGTACACCTAATTTGCTGCAGTATGATGATACAGAATCTGGCTACTTAAACAATGGTGATGGCGTTTTTATCGTAGATGCGTATGAAGCTGCGAATAATTACGATGCAAGCCAGCAGATAGGTTCTGCTTATGCGATGGTAGAATTACCAATAACTAAAAAGCTTCGAGCTATTACTGGTATAAGAGCAGAAACAACAGACATTCAGTTTTTCACCTTTAGTGATGATATTTTAAAAACATATTCTAATCTAAATGGGGAAGATGATATCATTAATGAATTAGATATTCTTCCGTCGCTTAATCTGAACTATGAAGTGAGCGAAAGTACAAAATTGCGTTTCGCATATAATCGTACCCTTGCTCGACCAACCTTCCGGGAACTTGCACCTTTTGAGTCTTTTGACTTTATGGGTGGTTTTATCTTGATTGGTAATCCTGAATTACAAAGAACGTTAACAGATAATATTGACCTTCGTTGGGAAATATTCCCACAACCAAAAGAGATTATTTCGGTAAGTGCATTTTATAAAAGATTTCAAAACCCAATCGAGCGGACGTATAATCCAGAAGCACCGAATGGTGAGTATACGTTTAGAAATGTTGACAATGCTTTCTTAGCTGGAGCAGAAGTTGAATTTAAAAAAGGATTAGGGGTGATTAGTTCTAGCTTAAGTGATTTTAGTATTGCTACAAATTTCACCTATATCTATTCTCAATCGGATATCGACGACCGTGAATTATCTCAGATTCGAGCGACTCACCCGGAAGCTGCATCTACCAGAGAGATGTTTGGACAATCTCCGTATGTAGCAAATGCTTTATTGTCCTATAAAAATAAAAAAGGAACTTCTGCAAACCTTGCTTACAATGTGAGCGGTGCAAAAATTTCTTATATCTCTATAGGTGGAACACCAAACATTTATGAGCTACCAAGACATTCGCTAAACTTTAACATCGGTCATAATTTTGAAAATGGCTTAGGATTAAAAGTAGCAGCAAATAATATTTTGAATGCTAAATATCAGCAGGCAATTACATTTAAAGGAGAAGATTACTTTGTGCAGGAAAATGATTTAGGGATGAGTTTCTCCTTTGGTTTGAGTTTTAAGATTCAATAATCTTTAACTGTTCAATAGTAAAAAGCCGGATGTTTTTAGTAACACTCCGGCTTTTTAATATCTCTATTTGTTGATTACTTTTTATAACTAACAACAACTTGCAGCCTCTGCATCATCCGAATTAAAAGGCATCGCTCCTCCACAACCTTCGAAAACTCCATAATGTGTATCCCATGTACCATAGAATTCGAAGTTATCTTTAAAACGTGTATCATGTAACATTTTATAACTATTTCCACAAACCGTGATTACTTTATTAATTGGAAAATGGTGATGGTCATCCAAATCAAAACTAGTTTTATTATTCGGTATACCACCTTTATAAGCGACTGCCTGTCCATAATCTTCACACTCATCTTCTAAACCATCTATTTTAAATAATCGGTAAGTAACAGAGAAAAACTGGATGTTCCCACACTTCTCCTGTAATTCTTCATTTTCAATAGTTATTGGATTATTCTTAACGGCTCGTGGGTCTGTAAATCCGGCGTCTTTAGCTATTCTTAAAAAATCATTCCAATACAAAGCACCACTTAAACACTCTCCCCACAAGACGGGATCTGCTTGTAACTCTTTGCTTATTCGACGATCACTATACACATCACTAAAATACATTTCGCCTCCTGGTTTCAATAAATTATAGGTATCTCTAAGTACTTTTTCTTTGTCCGTTGCCAGATTAATTACACAATTGGAAATTATCAAATCAAAACTTGCTGGTTCCAAATCAAGATCCTCCAATTTCTCAATATTTCCTTTTAGAAATTTGACATTTGAATAATCATAACCAAATTTTTCTGTATGAAAATCAATATGCTTATTAGCGACCTCCAATTGTTCCTCCGTCATATCCACACCAACGACCAAACCGTTTTGTCCAACCAATTGAGATAAGATATAACAATCTCTCCCACTACCCGATCCTAAATCTAAAATACGCAAGCCTTCTAATTTTGAAGGAATAGCTAAACCGCATCCATAATATTTATTGAGTACTTCCTCATGGATATTTTTGAGTGCTTCTCTTATATATTTTGGTGGTGTTTCTAAAGTACAACAAGCATTAGTCTTTAGGTCATCAGAAGACACTAATTCCTTTCCATAGTATTCTTTGATTTCTTCGTGCTTCTCATTCATCATATTAAAGATTATATTTTATGATCGACAATTTACCACCCCCTCAAAAACAGGGTTGACAATTTCTAATTGCTGATCAATTGAATTTTAGTAAAAAAAGTGATGTCTTATTTTAAGAACTTAATACAAGACTGGAGGTCCACGTAGAGTGGTGTACCTTAGATAGGAATGCTCAAGGAGAATGTTTTTAAAAAGAAAAATCTGCTTTATCGAAATAAAGAGAATTTCCTCTATCGTTTTTAATAAAATATCAAACTTAGAAAGTGATCGTAAAGCCCGTTTAAAATCAACAGCATCATCAATATCACTAGCTGATGCTAATGCTTCAAAATTAAACTCAAACTGATCAGCAAAATTTAGAAAATCTTGACACAAATATTCGGTTGTCCATTTGAAACCGATAAATTTTCTTTTTTGAAAAGCAGATTTTGATAAGCCTATCAAGTACAATCCACCATCTTTAGCTGGACCTAAGACTATCTCATTTTGATCTAGTTTATCCTCTGCGTTTAAAAGGAGGTCTTTTGAAATATCAAAACAGTCATTTCCAACAGCAATAACATTTTTATAGCCTTGATCATAAATCGATTCAAAAGCATTGGCTATTCGAATGCCAAAGTTATCGCCTTTTTGATGAGAGCTATTACAAATAAAGGTAGGAATCGAGGTACTTTTACAAAGTTTAATAATCCTTTGATTCAGCACCTTTGCCAGGTTTTCATTAGCCTTAAAATCCAAATTTTCTGCAAATACCTTTTGCTCCGCTTCAGAGTTCGGGTCACGAATAAAAACTAGTATCGCTGTATTTTTGTCTTTAAAAGCCATAAAAAAATAACAATCTTAGGCTTGTAAGGTTAAGAAAAACCCTTTCAAATCTATGTCTTATCTAAGACATTTATTAGGAAGTCCTAACCTAATCAACTTTTACATAAGCCTGAATAAAAGCAGTGCAATAAGATTTCACTTGCTCGCGAACACTACGGAAAGAAGCCATAATCTCTTCTTCTGTCCCGGTTGCTTTAGCTGGATCTGGAAAATTTTGATGAAAAGTATGCGCTTGGGTAGGAAATACCGGACAGCGCTCTTTTGCATGATCACAAACAGTAATGACATAATCGAAATCTACTTTACTGTACTCATCAATATGATTAGACGTATGAGTAGAAATATCTAAGCCCTCTTCAGACATCACTTTAATAGCTCTTGGATTAACACCATGCGTTTCCACTCCAGCGCTAAATATTTTTGCTTTTCCATCAACCAATTTTTCTAAATACCCATGTGCCAATTGGCTCCGACATGAGTTTCCAGTACAAAGAACTAGTATGTTTTTCATTATTTGAATTGTATGTTTTTAAATTTCAATAGCCTCTAACAACATCCTGATCCTGGATCGCAAGCTTCTCCAGCAATCGGTAATCCGACCATCCCTACTTTTTCCTTCACCGGAGGAGCACAGGTCTCGCCTCGGTCTATTGCTTTACATTGTGTTTTATCGGCTACTAATTTTACAATAAGATTATCATCTTTAATTTCAATATTTCCAGGATGCATCTGACGTGTATCGAAATTATGATTGCCAAATTCAATTTTGACCACAGCCTGAGGATGCAAAGCAATCGCTTTTTCAACCTGATCGATAATATTCATCGCTTTTGAAACTTGCATAGCCGAATCAACATCTTTACCTTCTGGTTCCCATAATTGCAAAACGACTTCCGTCCAAGCGTTCATTTTACCGCCACAATCTACAGAAACAATCTGAGCCTGCTTTATTTCTGTCAAATGATAGGAAGCATCAACCCAACTATCTGATTGATACTCAAACTGCAATCTCAAATTTGGATTATTTATTAATTGAGCTTTAAATTCATTCCAATTCATTGATCTATACTTTTTAATTCTAAAATAGACTACAAAGATAAGATATATTAAGGAGAGTTAGATAATCAGTATCTGGACAATAATATTCATACAAATTAAATAAGTGATTGAGTCATAATTTTAGATTCTTAAAATATAGTTATGTAGTTATATCGTCATGTTCTATTAGCCATATAACCCATATTACCTACATAACTATATTTCTTAAATGACCGATTGTAAATCTAGTTTTAAAATACATACCTATCATTATTGCTGCCCATTAATTTATTATCCTATCTCCACATTACACACCTTCATTAATATAAACTTATACCTGCTTTAACATACAATTTACATTAGAGGCTTACTTTTAGCTTTCAAATTTGAATCTAGCTAGATATTAAGGATGGGTAAGTATTCGTTTGGACATGATTTACTTACCCATTTCTTTTTAAAATCCAGGTTACATTAAATCGCAGTATTTACCACAACATAACTCAAAGTTAACATTGGGTTAACATTGGGAAACTACTTTTGCAATAGAATTTAAAAATCATGTCCAAAATGAAAAAATATCTTACACAAGTCATTGCAGTATTTGTATTATTCAGTATTGCAACCCCACTATCAGCACAGTTTGGTAAAGGCGTAAAGTATATGCCTAAAGATTCAAGCTTCACCATGAAGTTTAACTTCAGAATGCAAAGTTTGTACAGTGTTACTTACGATGATGCTAGTGAAACCTCAGAATCTAATTTTTTAGTTCGACGAGCACGTTTAAAATTTGGAGGTTACGCATTCAATCCAAATTTTCAATATAAAGCTGAAATCGGTTTATCTAATCGTGATATTAGTGTTAACAAAGAAGATGGAAATGGTCGAGGTGCTTCTAGAATGATCCTTGATGCTGTTGTAAAGTGGAAATTTTCAAAAAACTGGTCACTTTGGGTCGGTCAGACTAAACTTCCTGGTAACAGAGAACGGGTTATCTCTTCTGCAAACCTACAGTTTGTTGATCGTTCCAATTTAAATAGTAAATTAAATATCGATCGGGATGCCGGAATCCAGCTACGAGGTAAATACAAAGCTGGTGATGCTGTAATCAAACCTACCGTCGCCATTACAATGGGAGAAGGTAGAAACATCACCGAAGGAAATTTTGGAGGCTATGATTATACCGCACATATTGACTTCCTTCCTATGGGAGAATTCAAAAGTAAAGGAGATTATATTGGAGCTGCTATCAAAAGAGAAGACGAACCTAAATTAGCCATCGGATTGACGTTCGATTATAATGATGGTGCAGTCCGTCAAGGTGGTCAACTTGGTAGTTTCGTACGAGATTCTACTGGAGTTTATGCAGAAAATACCTTAACGACTTTCTTCGCCGATATGATGTTCAAATATCAAGGTGTCTCTGTCATGTCTGCTTATGGTATGAAATCAGCTGACAAAAACATTGATGGACTTTCTAAAAATTTCAATACAGGTTCTGCTTTCAATTTCCAGCTTGGATACATGTTCGACAGTAACTGGGAGATTGCCGGTAGATTTACAACACTGCGAAATGATGATGATGTCTATTCTGGGCTAAGTGACCAAAACCAGTATACTTTTGGGGTTTCCAGATATGTAGTTGGTCATAATTTAAAATTCCAAACAGATATTACTAGAATTATTGCACCAGGAGAAGACGATGGTCAGTGGATGTTTAGAATGCAAACAGAAATGCAGTTTTAAACAGGAATGAGGAATGTATTTAAACAAAACTTTGTAAACAATTCAAATTTAAAAATAGAAATGAAAAAAATTCAAATTATCACCCTCTTTGCACTTTCTCTATTAATTTATGCATGTGGCGGCGAGGGTGCTACTGACAACGGCTCAAACGCTGGAGATGCAATGAGTGGAACAATCAAAATTGATGGTTCAAGTACTGTATATCCAATTACAGAAGCGATTGCAGAAGAATTTCGTAATGAAGCTCCAAAAGTAAAAGTAACGATTGGTGTTTCTGGAACAGGTGGTGGATTCAAAAAATTCTCAAGAGGAGAAACGTCCATCTCTGACGCTAGTCGGTCAATCAAAGAAAAAGAGGCAGCAGCTTGTAAAGAAAACGGAATTGATTTTGTCGAATTATCTGTGGCATATGATGGTCTTGCAGTTGTTATCAATCCTGATAACGATTGGGCTACCAGCTTAACAACTGCTGAGTTAAAGAAGATTTGGGAACCAGATGCTCAAGAAAAAATCACAAACTGGAATCAGATCCGTGATGGATTTCCAGATGCAAAACTTTCTCTTTTAGGACCTGGAACAGCATCTGGAACTTTTGATTACTTCACAGAAGCTATTGTTGGAAAAAGTGGATCTAGCCGTGGTGATTATATGCCAAGTGAAGATGACCATGTATTAGTACAAGGTGTTGCTGGAGATAAAAATGCACTTGGATTTTTTGGATTAGCTTACTTTGAAGAGAATAAAGATAAATTAAAACTGGTAGGTGTTGACGGTGGAAATGGACCAATTATTCCTTCTATGCAAACGGTAAAGGATGGAACGTATAGCCCATTGGCGCGACCAATTTTCATCTATGTGAGTAGCAAAGCAGTAAGCGATCCTGCTGTAGTTAAATTTGTTGAATTCTACTTGGACAATGCTACTGCATTAGTTCCAGACGTAGGATATATTCCACTTCCGGCTGCAGAGTATGAGGCTCAAAAAGCTAAATTTAAAGCCTTCTTAACTGCTAACGCAGCCAAATAGATGAGGAAAGAAATCAGCGAAAAAATATAAAAGTAAGAGTCTTTGCAAAACAAATTTGTTTTGCAAAGACTTTTCTAAGTCCAAGCCATAGAGGTTGTTTAAAAACTAAATTTTCTAAAATGAAAGTACGTGAGAAGATAATAGAAGGAGGCCTTGCCTTTAGTGCCTTAATTACCGTATTGACTACGATCGGTATTATCTGGGTGCTCCTTTCTCAATCACTCGTCTTTTTTAAAGATGTTTCCATTGTAGAGTTTTTGACCAATCCAGAATGGACACCACTTTTCACAAATAAAAACTATGGTATCATTCCGCTTTTGAGTGGAACGATGTTGACCACTTTTATAGCCATAGCTGTTGCACTTCCGATTGGATTGACAATCGCTATTTATCTTAGTGAATACGCTCCAAAAAGCTTCAGGACTTATATCAAACCGATGCTTGAAGTCTTGGCTGCGGTACCTACAGTAGTTTATGGATTCTTCGCTCTAACGATTGTTACGCCTTATTTAAAAACAATTTTCCCAGAGATTGCTCCTTTTAATGCTTTATCCGCAGGAATCGTCATGGGTATAATGATTATTCCGATGATTTCGTCTTTGAGCGAAGATGCTTTATTTGCCGTTCCTAAAAACTTGAGAGATGCCTCATATGGAATGGGTTCCACCCGTTTTCAAACTTCCTTTAAAGTTTTAGTCCCAGCAGCTTCATCTGGTATTATTGTTTCCATTATTCTTGCTATCTCAAGAGCTATTGGAGAAACGATGATTGTTGCAATTGCTGCCGGTCAACAACCCAATCTTACCGCCAATCCTTTGGAAACCATAGAAACAATTACGGCCTACATCGTGCAAGTAAGCCTTGGAGATGTGCCTCATGGATCGATCGAATACCGAACCATTTTCGCAGCAGGTTTAACCCTATTTGTTTTCACCTTTATTCTGAATAACATTAGTTTTTATATCAGAAGAAAATACCAGCAACGCTATGAATAACAGTAAAATAAATCATATCAAGGATAAAGCGTTTCAATATTTTGGTGTTTTTTGTACACTGATTGGAATCGTGTTGTTAGTCATCTTTATTGGCAGTATTTTGATAGATGGTTTAGGTAGAATCGATTGGGATTTCTTAACGAATCTTCCATCTAGGAAAGCAGAAAAAGCAGGAATACTAACCGCATGGAGTGGCTCACTTTGGATCTTCGGATTGACTGCACTTTTTGCAATTCCTTTGGGAGTCGCAGCAGGTGTTTATCTTGAAGAGTATGGAAAGAAAAATTGGTTATCGAATATTCTAGAAATTAATATCTCCAATCTTGCAGGTGTTCCATCTGTGATTTACGGAATTCTAGGACTGGAAATATTCGTCAGAACATTTAGATTAGGTGGAAGTTTATTGGCCGGATCATTTACACTGGCTTTATTAATTTTACCGATTATAATCGTAGCGACAAGAGAAGCCGTAAAAGCGGTCCCCCACTCTATTCGTGAAGCCGCTTATGGTATGGGCGCCAGTAAATGGCAAACCACTTATACTCAGGTTTTACCAGCAGCAGGTGGTGGTATTTCTACAGGGATCATTTTAGCCTTATCGAGAGCGATTGGAGAAACAGCGCCTTTGATTATTATTGGTGCATTAGCTTATGTCCCTTTCGTACCTACTACTCCGATGGATGAGTTTACGGTATTACCAATGCAAATATTTAATTGGACGTCAAGACCGGATCATAACTTTGTAATCAATGCAGCTGCGGGAATTATTTTATTATTAGCGATAACTTTTCTATTAAATGGAATAGCTGTTTATTTTAGAAACCGTTGGCAGAAAAAGATAAATTGGTAGTCTACTATTTTGTGATCAACAAGGATTTTTATAAATTGAATGAATAATGGAAAATACATCTTCAAAAGAAAATAAAAAAGAATCTTCAAAGAAGATTGAAAGTAGTGAGAAGGGGAAAGTCATCCTGGAATCGAAAGATGCCAATGTGTACTATGGAGATCTGCATGCTATAAAAAACGTGAATATTAAAATGCGGGAAAATTCTGTCACTGCATTTATTGGCCCTTCAGGTTGTGGTAAATCTACATTCCTACGTACGTTCAATCGAATGAATGATTATATCGATATTTTTCGAAAAGAAGGTGAATTTTGCATCAACGGAAAAGAAATCTATCAGAAAGATGTCAAGGTGGAGGAGCTAAGAAAAACGGTAGGAATGGTTTTTCAAAAACCTAATCCTTTTCCAAAATCTATTTATGAAAATGTAGCTTTCGGATTAAAAATCCAAGGCATAAAAAAGAAATCTATTTTAGATGAAGCTGTAGAACGTTCTCTAAAGCAAGCGGCAATCTGGGATGAGGTAAAAGATAATTTAAAAAAATCTGCACTTGCTTTATCGGGTGGTCAGCAACAACGGATTTGTATTGCAAGAGCTTTAGCTGTTGAACCAAAAGTCTTGTTGATGGATGAACCTGCTTCTGCCCTTGATCCGATTTCTACTGCCAAAATTGAAGAGTTAATTTATCAACTAAAAGAAGATTACACCATCGTTATTGTAAC
>CAYXQH010000025.1:0-20370 GCA_964467425.1 uncultured Saprospiraceae bacterium | reverse complement strand
CGAATACCGAATACCGAATACCGAATACCGAATACCGAATACCGAATACAGCCCCCTTCATCTACAGCATCAATAATACTATCGAAACAATCGTTTTTATCGATGGAATAATTTATTTACTTTTGCGCTATTACGAACTCTATAATTATACTCATTTTAAAAATTAAACTACATGGATAACAAGAATGGAAATGACATTGCTCAATGTCCTTTTATGAGTGGAAAACTAAAACACAGTGCTGGTGGAGGAACATCAAATCGAGATTGGTGGCCAAATCAATTGAGATTAAACATCCTTCGTCAAAATTCTTCTTTATCAAACCCAATGGGTGAAGATTTCAATTATAGCGAAGAATTTAAATCGCTGGACTTAGCGGCGGTTAAAAAAGAACTGGTTGATCTAATGACCGATTCTCAAGACTGGTGGCCAGCTGATTACGGACACTACGGTCCTTTTTTCATTCGAATGGCATGGCATAGTGCAGGAACTTACCGAATTGCTGATGGACGTGGTGGAGCTGGTTCTGGAACGCAGCGATTCGCGCCACTTAATAGCTGGCCGGATAATGCAAATCTAGATAAAGCACGTTTACTCCTTTGGCCTATCAAACAAAAATATGGAAAGAAAATTTCCTGGGCTGACTTGATGATTCTAGCAGGTAACTGTGCATTAGAATCAATGGGTTTCAAAACCTTCGGATTCGCAGGAGGACGAGAAGATGTCTGGCAACCAGAAGAAGATATTTATTGGGGTACAGAGTCAGAATGGCTAGGTGATAAAAGATATACTGGAGATCGTAGTTTAGAAAATCCTTTGGCAGCTGTTCAAATGGGGTTGATTTACGTTAATCCTCAAGGACCTAACGGTAACCCTGATCCTATTGCCGCAGCACATGATATTAGAGAAACATTTGGCCGAATGGCTATGAATGATTACGAAACAGTTGCCTTGATCGCTGGTGGTCATACTTTCGGAAAGACACATGGTGCAGCAAGTGATGAAGAGTATGTTGGTCGTGAACCTGCTGCTGCATCTATTGAAGAACAAAGTCTTGGTTGGAAAAATAGTTTTGGTTCTGGAAAAGGTGGTGATACTATCACCAGTGGATTAGAAGGAGCCTGGACAACGACACCAACTAAATGGAGCCACAACTTTTTTGAAAACCTATTTGGATATGAATGGGAATTGACAAAAAGTCCGGCTGGTGCACATCAATGGCAACCCAAAGGTGGTGGAGGTGCAGGTCTAGTCCCTGACGCACATGACCCTGCTAAAAAGCATGCACCATTTATGTTGACGACTGATTTGGCGTTGCGGATGGATCCAGCTTATGAAAAAATCTCGAGACAGTTTCTTGAAAACCCAGATGAATTTGCAGATGCATTTGCCAGAGCTTGGTTTAAATTAACGCATCGTGATATGGGACCAATCAATCGATACTTAGGATCTGAAGTTCCTCAAGAAGAATTAATTTGGCAAGATCCAATCCCGGCTGTCGATCATGGAGTGATCAATGATAGTGATATTTCTAATCTTAAGACAAGTATCCTTGACGCTGGATTATCAATTTCAGAATTAGTTAGCACTGCCTGGGCATCAGCTTCAACTTTCCGAGGTTCGGATAAGCGTGGCGGAGCAAATGGTGCAAGACTTAGACTATCCCCTCAAAAATTCTGGGCGGTGAATAATCCAAGCCAAACCAACAAAGTGATTGATGCGTTGGAAGCTATACAAGGAGGTTTTAATACAGATTCTAAAAAAGTATCCCTAGCTGATTTGATTGTTTTAGGAGGTTGCGTAGGTGTTGAACAGGCTGCGAAAAAAGCGGGCTATGAACTGACGGTTCCTTTTACGCCTGGACGTGGAGATGCAAGTCAAGAGCAAACGGATGTGGATTCTTTTGCTGTCCTGGAGCCACAAGCAGATGGATTCCGAAATTATACGAAAACTAAATTCTCCGTTTCAACAGAAGAGCTGCTAGTGGACAAGGCGCAGTTAATGACTCTAACAGCACCTGAAATGACTGTTCTCGTTGGTGGAATGCGTGTATTAAACACTAATTTCGATCAGTCCAATCATGGCGTTTTCACAAAACGACCTGGAACATTAAGCAATGATTTCTTTGTCAACCTTTTGGACTTAGGTACCACCTGGAGTGCAACTTCTGAAGATGATACTATTTTCGAAGGACGTGATCGTTCAAGCGGAGCAGTAAAATGGACAGGAACCAGAGCAGATTTGATATTTGGTTCTAACTCTGAATTGCGCGCTTTGGCAGAAGTATATGGCTGCTCAGATGGGGAAGAACGATTTGTAAATGATTTCGTTGCAGCATGGAATAAAGTAATGAACCTGGATCGATTTGATCTGGCTTAATAATACCAAAGCTACATTTAAGAGAGAATAAATTATGGCGAAAGGTGATCTGGCAACAGGTCACCTTTTTCTTATTAATTCTATTTTTGAATATCTTTGTTTTCAACCTTTTCAGTATGAACCGAATTTTCATTTTAATTATTCTAATTGTTTTTTCCTGTAGTTCAGAATCATCCAAGTCTGAAGATAAAAAGCAAACAACAATTATAAGCCCCCACCCTGCCCCTGAATCCAAGCCTGACACACTTCAGAATGGAGATTTAATTTTTCATACTTCCAAATCCAGTCAAAGCCTTGCCATTCAACTCGCAACCAATTCAAAGTACTCCCACATGGGTATGATCTATAAAGAAGGAGATCGATTTTTCGTTTATGAAGCTGTTCAGCCTGTTAAACTTACCCCTTTGGATGATTGGATTAAAAGAGGAGAAGGTCAAAAATATGTTGTCAAAAGATTGGAGAATAGCAGCGAAGTTTTGACTGCTGAAAATATTGATAAAATGAAAATTATAGGAAGACAATACTTAGGCAAGGACTATGATTTAAAATTTGAATGGACCAATGATAAAATTTACTGCTCTGAATTAGTCTGGAAAATCTATAAAGAAACTTTCGATATTGAAATTGGAGGTCTGCAAAAAATCAAAGATTTTGATTTATCTGATGGCATCGTACAATCTAAAGTAAAAGAACGATACGGCAATACAATTCCATCAGAAGAATTAGTCATTACACCAGACAGAATGTTTCAGGCCGAAAACTTAGTCCTGGTATTGGAGCAATAATTTAATCTTTCATTTTAAAATTAGTACATTCACAATAAACAAACTAGAACCATATGGAATTCGCTCGAAAAATAAAGACCATAGAAATGATCCTTAAAAGGCATAACATTGGTTTTAGTAGTCTTCCGAACAATGATTTTACCATTGGAAAAAACAAGCACAATGCTGTTTTTATCATTGGTGCTTTAGTAGGTATGGTCTTTAACTTCGTAACTGCTTTGCTGTTGCTAATTTTTGGAAGTCTATATTCCATTTTCTGTATAGCTGCCGGAATTTATTGTTTATTTTTTGCCTATACAAAATGGAATCAAGGCAAAGCTAATAAACGAGATATAACTATAAAAGATGGCTCTATCACTATAACAGAACCAAAAGGAACCACTCAAAGTTTTATAAAGAAAGATGTTGAAAACATTAGAATACATTTTGAAGAAAATGAAGACTTAGTGATTGGCAAACTAATAATTGAAGGCAGTCATTCCCATCCCGTAGAACTTTTAAGGCTGATCAAACATCCAGAATATCTAAAAGACGACCTCACTAAAATAGCAGAAGTCATAAACATTAAGCTAGACAAAAAAGCAAAGAAAAATGTTATTACAGCTTAATCACCTTTTCCTTAAAAAAGTGCGTTCCTTCTAAATTTGAAATACTGAGAAAATACATTCCCACTGGCAAATGCTCCATATTTATCTCCACAAAAGTATCTGATGATTCTAACTGTTTGATTAGTCTTCCTGCAGGATCATAAAATTTAATCAATACACCTCCATTTGTGGTATTTTCAATTCTACAAAGATCCTGAATAGGGTTTCCAAGTAAGCGGATGCCTTCCAAACTTTTGGGATCATTTGTTGACGTAATATCGAAAATAGTACAAAAAACATCTAAAGGGTTTAATTCAATAGGCTCACCTGGCACAAGTGTTTTTCCATCAAACGCAGGGTAATCCGGACCATATTTATAAGCACGAAACAAAGAGAGTGACAAATTGTTGATATTAACTCCCTGCTCAACAGGTCCGGTATTACTTCGAACAGGATTCTGATATGCCCAAACTGTTTCGGCATTAGCATTAATTTCAAAAATAAAACCAGATCTACCTTCACATATCAAAGTATTTCCATTCGGTAGTCTCTGTACTCCTGATATGTTGGCAGAATAAAAACTTTCAGGAGTATCAGCAGAATAAGTCCAGAATAATTCATCAGGCTCATAAGGAATTCCATCGTCTTTAGAATAATTACCATCAGATTCCAAAGGAGGTTCAAGAATATCAATCGTAGAAAAATCACCATCTGGCCGATTGAAACCATTATTAAACAACATTACTTTTTGTTCATCTTCAAGCCCCGTTGAAATCCATTGCACGTCATGCTGTCCAAATAATTTTTGATCCTGAGCCGAACCTTGTTGATAGGTTTGTGGGTTTCCCCAACGATAGAGAATATCCCCTCCTTTTCCGGATGTTCCTCCTTCGTGCCCTGCCGCTTCCTCCGTGGTCGTACTATGATCAATGATCCAAAACTCATTAAAATTTCTGGACCCTACTATAATCTGATCAAGTTCTATATTATAATGTATGGAGTTAAAATGTATCCAATCGACTCCATTAGAACCTGGCAAGGCATTAAAATTTACATCAACTAATTCTGGATGATCGGACACATCTCCGAAATTCAATTTTTCACTATCAAAATCCTGCACAAGATGATCCCATAATCGCCATTCCCATATGACATTCGCCTGATCAGTTCCAACTGGTTCTAGCTCAACAATTTTTTCAGACCATACGCCTTCATTATTAGTATTTAAAGAATCACGACCATTATCAATCGCATCATTAGAGGAGTGCAATTCCCAGGCAATTAGTAAAATATTTCCGTTAGGTAATATAGCGACGTCATGGTGTTGATGAAAATCAGGTGACGAATAATCATATCTCCAAAGCAAATCACCTTCCCAACTATGAAGCTCAATTCGGCCACCAGAACCACCTCCTCCAAAGTTACTGGAAATTCTTCCTGTCCTTAAAAGATTGCCATTTTCGAGCAAGTAAGTTGATGCTCCGGGAGTTTGATCTGATTCCCAGGAGTTTACTACAAAGCCACAATTATCTATAAGATAAGTTTGCTCATAATTTGCAGCAATTAAGGTATAACCATTGTAAGCTTCAGAATCATTAAGGAAAATACCTACAGTCTGAGCAACTATAGATGTAGATAAAACAAGAAATAAAAAAAGTAATTTTGTTTTCATAAAAAGTTTTTCTTACTACACTCGAATTTCAATAATATACCCTTCAATTTAAAATTAAAGCAGGTGCTCTTCTGGCAAGGGTTTGACATTTCATCAATTAAAACTGAAAAGACTTATTTCGAGTATAGAGCTAGCTAAGTAGAATTGCTACTTTTTATTTTAAGCAAATTATTAATAAAAAATGAATACGAAACAATTTTAAAATACAAAATAGGCAGTATAATAACTTATAACACTAAAATTCGCCCATAGTTAGATTTTATAAAGCATTATTAAAAAATTATTAGTTCTTATCGTATAAATTTTAAAACCTGACTTTTATGAGAAATAAATCTCAGAGTCAACCAACCCCAAAGCCTCATTTATCGTTATCTTTATAAACAACAGCATTAGCACGCTTTAAATCAGCGCGAAGCTGCCCGATAGCGGAGCAGGCGGGATTCGTCAAACTACTTAAAATATAAAAATATGAAAACGAAACTATTTACAATTACATTTTGCATTTTTCCATTCTTAGCTATAGCATGTTCCTGCTCTGGACCTACTTCTTTTTGTGAAACGATTAACAACAATGATAACGTCACCATAATTGGAGGTAAAAAAATCAGTGAAACTGAACACACTATGAACATAGAAGTTCATAAAGTATATCGTGGGGAAGAAAGTCGTTCGATAGTAACGGTATTTGGAGACACAGGAGCTTTGTGTCTAGTTTACACCTCACAGTTTGAGATAGGCCAAGAACTAATTCTTGCTTTACATAAGAATGACCCTACGAACCCATTAGATAATAATTATTCTTTGTCTATTTGCGGTTTGTATTATGTGGATTGTAATTCGTTAATAAATCCGTGGACAGGAGAAATTGAAGATATAACAGAATGCTTAGGGGATGATATTTGTGTTTGTTCTAAACCAAAGCCTACTTTTTATCCTAATCCATGTGAAGGCGTACTCTATTCGAAAATTGAAGAAATCAATGAGGTTTCGGAAACTACTTTTATCGTATACAATATTTCAGGACAAATCGTCCGAAAGTTGAACGTTTCTGATCAACTCTATCTCAATGGTGTTTTAGAAATAAATTTATCCGATTTATCCGCTGGTATATATATCATACAACATGATGTCAAAAATAATTGTGGAGAGATCGAAAGTACAAAAATTATTATTGTTTAATGAGAAGCCTTCTTCTCAATAGTTTAAAAGAAGGGCACGACCTGATGTGATTTTATAAAAATATACGGACTGCTGGAAATAGGTCTGCCTTTTCTTCAATGATCAAATCCTGAATTGATCAAATATATCCTTTCCGATTTAGATGACCATTTTTATGATCATGCACTCGCAAATTACATGAAGCATATTTTCCAAAACTGGAATAAGGAACCTTATCCATATGGCACTTATGAATATTACTTCAAAGATTGGAGAAATATTAGAAAAGGGAGAACATCTGTAGAATGTAAATTGTTTTTTACTGGAAGTGCTTAAACAAAAAGGATTGAATGGCCCAGTGTACATGTAGCTGTTTCTTCTACTAAGATGATCGTGGAAGAAATGGTTAAACACAAAACAGCGCTACTCTAATTCGAATTAATCTACTTATATTCGGAATATGATTTCCATTAGAAATTAACTTACAATGAATTATGATTCAAAAAATTACTTCTTTGATTTTAGGACTTATGTTCTTTCTCCCCTATTTCGCGAATTCCCAATCCGTGGAGACCTATTTTCAAAATCAATTAGATGCGCTTTACAAACAGAACGAAGATGCCATTGGTGTTTTGATGCACATTGAATCTCCTGACGAAAATCTTTCCTGGACTTCGGCTGTTGGTTTTTCCAATTTAGAATCAAAAACTACGCTAGAGAAAAACCAGCCTATTTTAATAGCAAGTAATACAAAACCTTATGTAGCTGCTGCAATTTTGAGGTTGGTAGAAATGAAAAAGATCACCTTAGAACAGCCCATTAAAAACCTAATCAATGAGGAATTAAATACGCTATTTTCAGAAGACGGATATGACTTTAATCAAATAACAGTAAGACATCTGCTTTCTCATACTTCAGGAATTGCCGATTATGTGGATAGTACTTATTTTGATTTCGTAGATCAAAACCCTTCGTATACCTGGAAAAAAGAGGAACAAATTCAACGTGCTTTAAAAATTGGAAATCCATTATTTGAAAAAGGAACGGATTTTAAATATGGAGATATTAACTACTTGCTATTAACCGAAATCATTGAAAAAATAACAGGTGAGCCTTTTTACTTGGCAATGCGAAAGTTATTAAAATTCAAAGAACTAAAGCTGAATCATACCTGGTTTAAAGATTTAGAACCTTATCCGGAAGGTACCGAACCAATGGCACATCAATATGCCAAAAAATATGATTGGGATTCGTATAAGTTGAACCCATCTTGGGATTTATACGGAGGTGGTGGATTAGCAACTACGGTGAAAGAGGCAGCTTTATTTTTCCAATATTTGTTTGAAGGTAAAATCATTGAAGATCAATCCGTTTTAAGTGAAATTTATCAATTTGTATTGCCTAAAGAAAAGTCAAATTATTGTTTAGGCATCCGAAATATCTCCTTTCCAACTTTCACAGCCTATTACCACGGAGGTTGGTGGGGAACAGATGTTGCCTATTCTCCTGAAACCAATAGTAGTGTGGCAGTCTTTACCTTACAAAAAGCTAAACGAGTCGATTTTGCCCGCTTGAGTATTGATTTCATGAAAAAACTAGCTGAAGAAAACGCCTTTTTTGAGGACCATATTATCACACCATTCTACGAACTATATAAAGCTAAAAATGCTCAAGCAACCTTGGTTCTATTTCCCGGAGGAGCTTCCACAGCGAAAGAAACAAAAGAGGAATTTAAGATCTTAACGAAAGCCAAGGAAAACAATATATCAGTTGTGATGATGAATTTTAACAGGCATCTAATGATTGATGAAAACGAAACAGGACTTTTAGCAAGACAGCTGGAAGAAATTTTTTCGAATAATAAATTAGACACTGAAAACATTTTTATAGGAGGAATATCCATTGGCGGGAATGTAACTTTGACACTATCAAATTACCTGCATCGAAACAAATCCCTTGCTGCACCGAAAGGAGTATTCATTGTTGATTCACCAATTGATTTATATGCACTATATTTAAGTTCTATAAAAGATGTCAACAATCCTGATTTCTCAGAAGAACGTCTTGCCGAACCAAAATGGATTATTAGCTATTTTGAAGAAAAATTTGGAAAGCAAGATACCTTATTAGAAAACATTCAAAAAATAGCACCTTTTACCTCAAGTGTTAAAAACGTAAATGTACAGGAATTAAAAAATTGCAGGCTTAGGTTTTATACAGAACCAGATGCAGAATGGTGGATAGAAAACAGGCAAACTGATTTTGAAAGTACTAATGCTTATATTATCCAACAAATAGCAGATCAACTAAAGATAAAGGATTGGCAGCAGTTTGAATTGATAGAAACCAAGAACAAAGGTTATCGAGCTAATGGAGAACGACACCCACATAGTTGGTCCATTGTAGATGTAAACGAATTAATAAAATGGATGCTAAAATAAAGGTGTAAGGCAAAGCTATCAAACATTAAAATACGCAGTCCGTATACAATACAAATCATAAAAAGATGACTCAAAATAAAACAGCTTGCATTCTTTGTAGCCAAAACTGTGGAATATTGGTAGAGCAGAATGAACAGGGCGATTTTGGTAAAATCACAGGCGATCCAGAACATCCGGTTTCCCAAGGTTATCTATGTCAAAAAGCTACTCGTCTTAACTACTACCAGCATCAAGCCCGATTAACGAGTCCGCTCCGGAAAAAACCAGACGGCTCTTTTGAGGAAATATCCTGGGAGGTAGCGATTAAAGAAATTGCTGAAAAATTGGTGCACATTCGAGACACTCATGGAGGCAAGAGCATCGCCTATGCAGGGGGTGGAGGGCAAGGTAATCACCTGGGTGGTGTTTATGGTGCCATGCTGAGAACGGCTTGTGAAACGCCCTATATTTACGCTGCTTTAGCACAAGAAAAAACAGGCAACTTTTGGGTAAACGGTTTTATCTTCGGTCGTCAAAACACGAATTACTGCGAACCAGTTGGAGAAGCAGAATACGTAATGATCATCGGAGCGAATCCTGTTCAGGCACATGGAATTCCAAAAGCGAGACCGACCATTAATGAAGTAGCCAGAAATAAAAATAAAACATTAGTCGTGGTCGATCCACGCCGAACAGATACTGCTAAAAAAGCAGATATATTTCTACAGGTCAAATCAGGAAAAGACGCTTTTCTTTTATCTGCTTTATTGGCTTATGTTGTACAAAATGATTTACAGGATAAAGATTTCATCGAAAAACGAACTGTTGGTTTTGAAAAAATCAAACCACATTTCGAAAACATTTCCATAGCAGAATATGCAGAACATTGCGGAATAGATGAAGCGCAAATCATCGAAGTTGCCAAAGGAATTACGTCTGCAAAAACGTTTGCTTTGCGTTCTGATTTAGGGATTGAGCAAAGCCATAACAGTACATTGAACTCCTATCTGGTACGCTTATTATTTTTAGTAACTGGACACTTTGGTCGAGAAGGAACGAATTGTTTACACAACTTCCTTTTTCCTTTAATTGGACATTCTAAAGAACCTGAACAAGGCGGTGTAACGACACAGGTCACTAAAATGAAAGGAATCGGAAAACTTTTTCCGCCGAATATCTTACCGTTAGAAATAGATACCGATCATCCTAATCGATTGAGAGCTTTAATCGTCGACAGCTCCAACCCCGTTACGAATTATGCGAATGCCAACGCACAGCGTAAAGCGATAGAGAAATTAGAATTATCTGTGGTTATAGAAGTGGCAATGACTGAAACGGCTCAGACAGCACAGTATGTATTACCTGCCCGAACACAATTCGAAAAACTAGAAGCTACTTTTTTCAATCTGGAGTTTCCTGACAACTTTTTCCATTTGCGGCATCCAATAAATAAGCCTTTAGAAAACACCTTAGACGAACCCGAGATCTATCATCGGATTGTTACCGCAATGGGAGAATTACCCGCTTCTTTTCCAATCTTAGAACGAATAGCAAAATTAGACCGGCGATTTCCAAACTTAAAACTACTACCTGCTGCACTTGGAGCAACGATCTTTTTCAAACCAAAATGGAAGAAATATCAATTACTCATTTTAAAAGAGACCTTAGGTAAAGCACTCCCCTACGCTTATGCTAAATCTGCAGCTTTTATTTGGTTCGCTACCAAACTCTTTGTAAAAAAATACGAGAAGCAAGTACAACGACTGGGTTTAAAAGGAAAAGGTTATGCTCTTGCGGAAGCTTTATTCGATCGAATACTGCATAGCAAATCTGGCACCTTAATTAGTAAGCATACCTATGAAGAAAGCTGGGATTTAGTGCGACATAAAGATAAAAAAGTGCGTCTGGAAATCCCTGAGATGTTGGAATGGCTGAATCAATTACCAAAACAAACGAATGCTAAAATCGAAAAAGTTGATTTATACCCTTTTAATTTATTAGCAGGAGAACGTCGATCTTATAATGCGAATGCCATCATGCGTGATCCAGCATGGAGGAAGAAAGATGTCAGCGGAGATTTGAAAATCAATCCAGTCGATGCAGAAGCTTATGCCATTGAAAATGGCGAATGGGTCCTTTGTGTTTCAAAAGCTGGAAAAATTAAAATAAAAGCAATGATCACCGATGAAGTACCGGAAGGTATGCTTTCGATGCCTCATGGTTATGGATTTGAATACCCTGGGCATGCAGATGAGACGCTTGGGGCTCAGGTCAACCAACTAACTTCTCTGGAAGATTGCGATCCTTTAGCAAAAACGCCTTACCACAAAAACGTTCGAGTACAATTAGAAAAAATGGTAGAGGTATGATTTAGCTAAAAAGATCATTCAATATTTTGTCATCTACCAGATTTGGTAAGGTGACTTTCAAATCAGGTCTCCGCTCCATCTCACGTTCGATAGCGAAACGAGCTTCTTTATTTCTTGCCCAGGATCGTCTGGCAATCCCATTATTGACATCATAAAACAGCATGCTTTTTAATCGAGCTTCTGCCTCCAGCGTACCATCCAACAACATTCCAAATCCACCATTCATCACTTCCCCCCAACCAACTCCACCTCCATTATGAATCGATACCCAGGTCGCACCCCGAAAGCTATCTCCGATCACATTATGAATCGCCATATCCGCCGTAAACTTACTGCCATCATAAATATTAGAGGTCTCTCGATAGGGCGAATCCGTTCCACTCACATCATGATGATCACGCCCTAAAACAACAGCACCAATCTCCCCTTTCGAAATCGCATCATTAAAAGCTTTTGCAATTTTCATGCGTCCTTCTGCGTCAGCATAGAGAATCCGTGCTTGTGATCCAACGACTAATTTATTTTGCTTGGCATTTTTTATCCAGGTAATATTATCCTGCAATTGCATTTGGATTTCGGGTGGTGCCGTTTCTAAAATTTTATTTAATTCCTCTTCAGCAATTTTATCTGTTCGATCTAAGTCTTCCGATTTCCCGGAGGCACACACCCAACGAAATGGGCCAAATCCATAATCAAAACACATCGGCCCCAAAATATCCTGAACATAAGATGGATATCTAAAATCAATATTATTTTCCGCCATGATGCTTGCGCCTGCACGTGAAGCTTCTAGCAAAAACGCATTTCCATAGTCAAAAAAGTAAGTCCCTCTTGCCGTATGTTTGTTGATGGCATCGGCTTGTCGACGTAGCGATTCCTGCACTTTTGTTTTAAACAAATCTGGATCTTCTCGAATCAATTTATTAGAATCCTTATAAGAAAGTCCAACCGGATAATACCCACCTGTCCAGGGAATATGAAGTGAGGTTTGATCAGATCCTAAGTGAATAAAAATATTTTCTTTTTCAAAATGCTCCCAAACATCTACCACATTACCGATAAATGCGATCGACACAACTTCATGATCTGTTTGCGCTTTTCGCACTCGGCTTACTAAATCATCCATGTTTTCTACTAAAACATCTACCCATCCCTGTTCATGTCGTTTCCTTGCTGCTTTGGGATTTACCTCTGCACAAATTGTTATACAACCTGCAATATTCCCGGCTTTTGGCTGTGCACCACTCATTCCTCCCAGACCAGCCGTCAAGAATATTTTTCCTGCTGGTGTATCTCCTTTTTCCAATACTTTTCGAAAAGCATTCATCACTGTAATGGTTGTCCCATGCACAATCCCCTGTGGTCCGATATACATATAGGAACCTGCCGTCATTTGGCCATATTGCGTCACGCCTAGTGCATTATATTTTTCCCAATCATCTGGCTTGGAATAATTTGGAATCATCATTCCATTTGTTACAATGACCCGAGGCGCATCTTTTGACGACGGAAATAAACCCATTGGATGACCTGAGTACATATGCAGTGTTTGCTCCTCCGTCATAATTGCCAAATACTGCATCGTCAATAAATACTGCGCCCAGTTCTGAAAAACCGCACCGTTTCCACCATAGGTAATTAACTCCTGCGGATGCTGCGCCACAGCAGGGTTTAGATTATTTTGTATCATTAACATGATAGAAGCTGCCTGTTGTGTTTTAGCAGGATACTCAGAAATTGGTCTGGCATACATTTCATAATCTGGCTTAAACCGATACATGTATATACGACCATAATCCTGCAACTCCTGTACAAATTCCTTTGCTAATTCCTGATGCCATGCTTTTGGAAAATAACGTAATGCATTACGAATGGCTAACTGTTTTTCTGTTGTAGAAAGACTGTCTTTTCTTTTTGGTGCTCTGTTGGCTCCTTCTGGATAAGCTTTTTTAGCAGGTAGTGCATTCGGAATCCCTTGCAATATATTTTCTTGAAAAGTCATATTTTATTATTATTTTTTGTTAAAGTACAAAACACAGAGTCACAGAGTTGATTAATCTATAACTTGCTTCATTATTTTAAAATTTTCACAGCCTCAGTGACTCTGTGTTTAAAAAATTCACAAAGGAAACAATGATATTGAATATTGTTCAACAACTATATATCCACCATAAAAGATTCATTTTCCACAAAGTCAACCATGGCTTTAATATCATTCATCAATAATCGATCATCTTCCAATTTTTCAACCTTAGTTCTAATGAGTAAATAATTTTTTTCGAGAATAGGAGAACTTAAGAGCGGTCTTCGAAATTCTAAAGCTTGTGCTCCATACATCAATTCAATTGCCAATATTTTTTGAAGATTTTCTAAAATCTGATTAAATTTTCTACCAGATATACTGCCCATCGAAACATGATCTTCTTGTCCCAGCGAAGTTGGAATACTATCAGCAGATGGTGGAAAGCATAAGGATTTATTTTCGGTCACCAGTGCTGCCGTTGTGTACTGTGGAATCATAAATCCCGAATTCAAACCTCCTTTCTCTGTCAACAAACGAGGCAAACCATATTTACCTTCCAATAATAAATAACATCTTCGATCAGAAATATTCCCAAGTTCAGAAGCAGCGATAGAAGCATAATCTAAAGCCATCGCTAAAGGTTGTCCATGAAAATTACCTCCAGAGATGGCCTCTGTTTCACTGACAACAATAGGATTATCTGTTACTGCATTCATTTCTATTTCTGCTAATTCATTCAGATGATAAAAAGCATTCCTGGACGCGCCATGCACTTGTGGGATACAACGGATCGAATAAGGATCTTGTACCCTTTCACAACCGTCATGAGATGCTAAATTTTGAGAATTATCCAAAAGTTTGCGCATTCGTTCTGCTACTTTTATATTTCCTTTAAACGGTCGAATATCATGTAAAATCGCTTTAAATGGTGCAGCACTTCCCTGGAAACCTTCTAAAGTCATCGCTCCCGCAACATCTGCTAAATCTAGCAAGTAAGTCATTTTCTTTAAACCTGCAATCGCATGTGCCAAAATAAACTGCGTTCCATTGATTAAAGCAAGTCCTTCTTTTGCTGCTAAATGAAAAGGATTTAATTGATGTTTTTCTAAAACCTCTTTTGCAGGAAAGACTTCATCACCTACCCAAAAAGCTCCCTCTCCAAGCAAGGGTAAAAACAAATGAGACAAAGGAGCCAAATCTCCGGAAGCACCAACTGATCCTTTTTCCGGAACCACTGGCAGTAAGTCATGTTCAATAAAGAAAAGAATCCGTTCCACCACTTCCAATCGTATACCTGAATAACCTTGACAAAGCGCATGCACTTTACAGATCATCATGATTTTAGATAAATTCTTTTCAATATAATTTCCAACACCAACCGCATGGGTAATTAATAAATTTTCCTGAAGCTTACTGGTTTCTTCTGGAGAGATTTGCGTATCACACAGCGGTCCAAAACCGGTATTGATTCCATAGACTGCTTTATCCGAATTCGCCATTGCTTCCACTTTCGCCCGACAAGCATTCACCTTGCTAATAGCATCTGGATGAAGCACACCTTTTAATTCGCCATTTGCAAGAGCAATCGCTTTATCAACAGTTAAGTGATCAATACCATAATTAAATTTCATACTGAGCTGTTTTTTAGAATTATAACAAAAATAGCTTTACTTTTGATTACTTACAAGATCAATAAAAGCATCAATTAATAATTATGAGTTATCAATTAGAATTGAGACATTTCCGATATTTTTTAGCAGTAGCAGAGGATTTGCACTTTAGAAAAGCAGCGGAGCGTTTGTTCATTTCCCAGCCAGGCTTGAGCAAACAAATAAAAGAAATGGAAAAAAATATGGGCATCACCCTTTTTGAACGACATAACAGGAAGGTAGAACTCACTAAAGCTGGCATATATTTGAAAGAAGAATTGAGTCAATATTTAAACGGTCTGGATTATATTATTCAGCATGCAAAATCTTTAAACGAAGGTCTTTTAGGAGATTTGAAATTAGGCTATGTAGGTTCAGCTATTCAAAAAATCATCCCGGATTTATTATTAGCTTTTAGAAAAAAGCATCCTAATGTTCTTTTTAGTTTAAAAGAAATGGACAACCAAAAACAAATCGATGACTTATTATCCTATGATTTGGACATTGGCTTCGTACGATTAGAACGCGTACCCAGAGGTCTTAAAGCTGCTCCACTTTTAAAAGAAGTCTTTTGTTTAGTCTTGCCTAAAAAACATCCGATTAGTAAAAAAAATTTTAAAACCCTGGCACAATTAAAAGACGAATCCTTTATTTTATTTGATCCAAAATACAGTCCTTCTTATTATGAAAAAGTGATGCAGATTTTTGATGATAATGGCTTCTCTCCTATCGTGACACATAACACCATTCACTCTGGATCTATTTATAAATTAATTGAAAATAATTTTGGGATTTCCATTGTTCCGAAGTCTTTGCAATTAGACCACAATAATGGAGTAAAATTTATCGAACTCAATAATATTACTCAACGTACAGTACTTTCTGCAGTTTGGAATACCAATAGTAGAAATCCACTATTAAAAAATGTTTTGCAACTCATTGATCATAAGAAAGTATAATTTCGTATTTTGGAAGAAGAACTTATTTTCCTTTTAAAAAGCTATAGTATGAAAACCAAAAACGTATTTCTAAGTGCCTTTTTATTGCTTTCCTTTTTTACAAATACTTCCTACAGTCAGGAACAAAATGCAGAAGCGATTTATCATATCAAGTCCATTATAAATTTTAGTGATCATAAAAATTTTGAAATCCAGCCTATTCTGGATAAAATGGAAGAAGATTCGGAACATTCAATGGATGTTCATTTCCGATTTATTTATAATGAAAAAGAGTCTTTATTTTACCATGAAGAAGTGGATGGTTTGAGTAGATTCGATTTCACCTTGAGTCTTCCACTTCTTTATGCCAGAGCTAAAGGAAAATTTTATACAAATTTAGAAACAGGAGAAATACAGAATGAAAAAGAATTTGATGATGAAATGTACATGGTAAAAAGTAATACAAAAGACTACGAATGGGTACTCGTAGACGAAACGCGTAAGATAGGCACCTATGAGTGTTCAAAAGCAATAATCAAGAAGAGTCGAAAAAGGAAAGATGGCTCCATAAAGAGGTATATTATCGAAGCGTGGTACACCAAGGAAATTGAAATCAGTAGTGGTCCTATGGGTTATGGTGGGCTTCCGGGTTTGATCGTACAATTAAAAGATGGTGATTCGTTTTTATTTTATTTAAGTCAGATAGCCATAAAGCCATCCTCCATAGAGAAAATTGAAATTCCAAATGAAGGGCAAGAAATCACAAATGAAGAATATGATAAAATAGTCAAATCAAGATTTGATAAAAGAACCAAAATCGCATCAGAAAAAAGAGACACTTCCGGTTTTCGAAATTTACTTGAGAAAATGTTTAAATCGATCAATTGATTTGTTTATCAAAAAGCTGCATTCCTTTTTTATGTTTTATTTAACATGAAAACAAACATTTTAGGAAATATCACTCTAGCTATTTTAAAATAGAACCTCTACATTTGTAGTTCAAACATATGAACATGAACAGATACTTTCTCTCCCTTATTTTCTCATTGCTGCTAGGTCATACCTTTTCTTTTGCTCAAACTACTAAACTAGATTCTCTTATAAATAAGGCGCAACAAGCTTATGAGGATAAAGACTACGCTGTAGCAGATAAAACTTATCGGGAACTTAGAAAGCATTTTAAAAAAGGTACAAAAGATTATGAAATAGCAAGTGATCAAGTCTGCATGATTTATCATGCTAAAAGAATGGACTTAAGGCAGGAAGGCAAACACAAAGAAGCCATTAAATATTTGGAAGAAGCCCTAAAATATATTGAACAAGAGAAAGCTTATATCCGCCCCTTTTGGAACAAAGAAAACCGATATTATTTTTTAGAGGAATTAGTTATAAATTATTTTGCTTTAGGAGAATATGCAGCTGCGAAGAAATATCAATTCGAGCTTTATCAAATGCATTACAAAAAAGAGCTACCTAAAAATAATCAAGGCTTTTATACTATTGATCAATTTATTTACGAAGGAAAACTAGTGACCGGTTTTGAATATTTTGCAAAACTGGGTGATCCAAACAACAAAATAAGTTTCGCTAAAGTAATTTATGAAGTTGTTGAAACAGATGAAAAAGGCAATCCTGATAAACTGGCATTCGAGTTACAAGTATTAGGTATTCACAAAAGGAATCCAAATGATCCAAACGTCCCAGATTACTATCTTTCGAAACTGATGCCAGGTCCTTCAAAAGAAATGAGCGGAATCATTCATGAGTTTTCTTACAACAGAGTGATCGATTATGATAAATTAAAAAAGGATATTGATAAAGTATTGAAAGGAGAATATAAAAAGAAGATGAAGCCTAACTAAGCAAGATCATTTTACTAAAGTAACATCTCCATATATTACTCTGCCTACTCCATCTTTAGAACTGACGTATTGAAAACTCCAAACGAACACCCCTTGATTTAGGGCCTTCCCTTTAAACGTCCCGTCCCAATTCATTAGCTCAGAAGAACTGACATTATCTATTTGAAATATCAGATTTCCCCAGCGATTATAAATTGTTAATTTACCCAAATATTCAAACTCCGATTGGAAAAAGAATTCTAATTGATCATTTATTCCATCATCATTAGGGCTGAAAATATTAGGAACGAAATAATCAATAGTACAAGATTTTTCTTCAACTATATATTCTCGACTTCGTTCGCCGCAAGTGGTCAATAATTCAGCAGTAAAATTACCAGGCGCAGTAACTATCATTGAACGACTGGTATCACCGTTTGGCCATAGCGTTAATACAGGGCTATTAATTTGTAATTCCTCTTCTTTACAAATAGCTAAATTTATAGTCTCAGTTTCATCAGGAATTTCAATTACAATAGTAGTATCATTTAAAAAACAATCTCCTACTTCTCCCATTACGGTATAAACACCTCCTTCAGAAATAGCTCTAAGTGCCCCTTCTACACCATCACTCCAACTTATTGGTACATCATAAAATGTTGCATCGATATTTAGCACTTCCTCTCCACAAATAAACATAGTATCGGGTACGATATCAAAAGGTGAGACAATAACATCATCTACATAGAAATAAGCGAAATTACCCATCGGATCAATGTAATCACAATCCCTCAAGGTCTGCGAAGTCAATTTATAATTTCCAATCAAAACTAATTTCTCTTCGCCAGTTGCCTGATAACAGGATTCTAAAGTTGTCCATTCTTCGGTAACATCTAAAACATTTTCTAATTCCAAAACAACTTCCTGCATTTGAAATTGATAATCTGAAAAAGCTAAAGATTGCGTATTCGAATAGCAAATCATTTCCATCGGAGAGCCACATTTTTCTTGAGGGATTATAGAATAGGCAACATAAATATCAACATCAGAAGGAAGCTCTTCTGTTAGTCCAACATAAATACGCTCTTCAGCAACCAAATTAACCAAGCCTACCATACCATCTCCAGAATTAGGATATACAGGAAAACAACCACTGGAGGGGAGATCATAAAAAGGACTCGAAGAACAAGCATGATATAGATCAGGGGAAGCTACTTCTTCGTCAACAATTCTCCACGGCAAAGCTTTATCAGCATCCCCATACTCAATGTCACAATCAGAGATGTCTTCAAAGCCTGGGTTTGGAACAAAATTAACTTGAGCAAAACTAATAGAGGAAACGTAAAATAACACTACAAAAACAAAGCAAATACTAATTGGCTTTGCCTTCTTTTTAATAAATAGCTGACACTTTTGTTTCCTGAAGAATCGCATTATAATTAAATACGTAATTTAAAGTTTAGTTTAGAATATAATCATGCTTTTTATGGATAGATGTAAATTACTAAACTTTCTTTTAATCCTTATAGTTTTAACTACTCTACCTCGGATAAGTTTTGGGCAAAACGAGCATCCCAATAATCAAGAAATTATAAATTCTCCAAAAACTAAATCCATTAAACCGGCTCTGATTATGGGCTATCAATTACAAAAAAATCATTTTTTCGAAGTCGGAATTGGTATAAAAAACGAAAGTCTTATAGGTCATCACCAAAACACTTTTGTTTATGGAATTTCAAATGAACTCAAGTTACATGATGATTTTATTTGGGGACTTAAAGCGGGTGCATGGTTTGGTGGTGGAGCGGGAGGAATAAATGCTGGTTTAAACTTAATTAATTATACAGACTTTAAGAATAGTTCTATTCAATTCAGACCTGAAATAGGTATGGGAATCAAATGGTTTAGAGTCGTTTATGGCTATAATTTCGCCATTAGTAATAAAGATTTTCAAGGAATCAACAAGCATAATTTTAGCTTGGCTATTATTTTAAGTACTTCGTCAAAGTAAAAAATGAAAAGTACAATAACAATCTAAACTCAAGCTACTTCATATTAAGTATTTTTACTTTCATTTTCATTTTCATATCTTTGAGCCCTACCCTATTAATACCATTATTTTTTTATACGCAATACATTAAACGTACTTATGGAAATCAAATTATTATCATGTGATGCTTCGCGACCAGATCGACGTGCAATTAGCAAAATGCTACAAGAAGTTGCCATGGGCATGGATAGCTCTTTAGCCAGTGAATTAACCGATGTTTTATTGGAAGGTACACCTGTTGACATTGAAGTTTCGAGTAAAACGATTAGCTCTGCCTATCGGGCACTTCGAAAGCTTGATATCGATTATGAAATAGTAGAATAAATAGGATAAACCATACCCTCTTTTAAATAAACCTTAGTTTGCATAACGCATTTGATTGTTTATAAAGCACATTAAAAAAGGTATTCGGTTTTCGGTATTAGCAATTAGATCCGCCGAATACCAAAAACCGAATACTGAACACTGAACACTGAACTTATTAGCAGTCAATATCTACTT